>JAABQN010000189.1 GCA_011391455.1 Nitrospiraceae bacterium | reverse complement strand
GCCGAGCTTGCCCAGGGAACGGAGGTTCTTCTCGACGTCCTCCAGCTTCGCCTTCTTATAGTAGGTGTCATCCTTGGGGGTAAGCTTGCGAATCTTGTCAAGATTGGAGTGGACACTCTTTTTCCAAAGTGCCACCCACCCAGGCGACTCATCGGTGTGGCATTTCACGCACTGCTCGCGTGTCGCGATATCCTTGACCGATGTTGGTGGCGTGTAGAACGACATTGGATCGAAATACTTGCTCATTGGGATCGGCTCCCAATACTGGCCGTACTGCCCTTTTCCCGCGCCTCTGCCTGGATCCATCCAGCGCTTCGTCAACGCCTCATGCAACTCCTTGGGGCTGGCGGACCGATCAAGGTTCAGCGCCTCGTAGGTTTCCTTGGGGACGCTGGGGAAATCTGCCTGAGCTGTTGCCGCAAGCATCACCCCGCAAACTACCAGGCCACATCTCAACCAGAATTTATTGGTCATACTTAACCCTCCCACAAATGATAATTGCCCTATTTATAAGTCAAGCCACTCAAATGATCGTACGTGTGTATGTGCCGGTATTCGCATCTACTCTTGTTCATATTAGCGGTTATAATTAGCGTGCTGCGCATGTATATCGCAGCATAATAATCGATGTCAATATATTAAGTGAGTTTGGTGTAAAAAAAGTCTCATAATTCTGAACTGGGCACGTCTAGCGCCATCAGTATTCGTGTATGGTCAGAGGCAAACTATCACGCGTTAATAGTAATGAGAAGACTCTCTTGGTTCTTGAGACTACGGTCTTTCGCGATCGATGACGACGGAGACCCCATCTACTCCAGGCTTCACTGGTTGACTCATCCCCTCTAAGTCTCCACTTTGCGGCATAGCCTGGCCGGACTTCGACAGACGAGCCACAATCACCACCATTGCGACGTCGGAGAGTGTCCTGGACGGCATCATGCTGTTCGAGTCATCGAGCCGGAACGTAAAGGGCAAGTCTTTCTTCGTCGCCCGCATGATCGCCACCGGCATCGGTGGGCCATTCGTCTCACGGGCAAACACAAATAACGTGTCCGTTGCGGACCCCTTGCCGGCAAGGCTCGGCGCAATACTAACCTTGCCGCTGATCGCAAGCGATTGTCCAGACGACTTGGCCGGCACTGCCGGTTCCGCATATCCAGTTCCCATTGAAATAAGCAGCACGCCGCAGACCAGCAGACTACACCTCAGCCAAAATTTGTTGACCATGTGCATACTCCCCGTTTGTAAAAATCCCTACGCTCTTGAGTAAACTTATCGATTAGCGAACAGCGCGCATATATCCCAGCATACATCGGAATATGTCAAGTGGGCTTGTGCAATAAACAGAGCGCCCTGTGGGCTTCTCGGCGTTACGGTCTTTCACGATCGATGACGACGGTGATCCCCTCCCCCCCAGACTGTACCGGCTGGCTCGTCCCCTCTAAATCTCCGCTTTGTGGCATCGCCTGGCCCGACTTCGACAGACGAGCGACAATCACCACAGGGCCTGCGCTGGAAAGTTTTCTGGAGGGCATCGGGCTGGTCGAGTCATCGAGCTGGAACGTGAAGGGCAAATCTTTTTTCGTTGCACGCACGATCGCCACCGGCATCGGTGGCCCACTCATCTCGCGGGCAAAGACAAACAATGTATCTGTCGCGGATGCTTTGCCGGCTAAGCTCGGCGCCACAGTCACCGTACCTCTGATCGCACGCGGTTGTCCCGTCTGGCTGGCTAACGGAGCCGGCGCTGCCGATTCTTTATCCATTCTCTCATGATCGATGACAACTGCGATCCCCTCCCCCCCAGACTGTACCGGCTGGCTCGTCCCCTCTAAATCTCCGCTTTGTGGCATCGCCTGGCCAGACTTCGACAGACGAGCGACAATCACGACAGGGCCTGCGCTGGAAAGTTTTCTGGAGGGCATCGGGCTGGTTGAGTCATCGAGCCGAAACGTAAACGGGAGATCTTTCCTCGTCGCCCGCACGATCGACACCGGCATGGGCGGTCCATTCATTGCGCGTGCAAACACAAACAATGTATCCGTCGGTGATCCCTTGCCGGCCAAGCTGGGCGCCATTGCCACCGTGCCCTTGATTACGCGCGGCTGCCCGACTGGCTGAGCCGGCGCCGCAGGTTCTGTAAGCGCAGACATCATGCTTTGGCCACCACCGAGTTGGCTCCGGGCCTCTTCGATAGCAGCCGTCAGTTGCTGTGTCATCTCCGGATCTACGTCCGCAGGAAGGTTGGCACGAGCTTGCTCCCAGTCCTTCGCCGCACGAGCAAAGTTTTTTCGGTTGAACGCCACAGTCCCTGCCAGCATCAGCGCCTTCACATTGAGTGGATCGATCTTCAGCGCCTGTTGAATCAGAACCTCGGGCTTCCCTTCCAACTTGCGGCCATGGACGACACCCAAGGTATCGGCATAGTCGGCAAGTAACTGGGCGTCATCAGGAATTAAAATCACAGCTTTCTCGTAAATCGAAGCAGCCTCTGCATAGCGCCCCAACCCCACGTATGAGCGCGCGAGCAGCCCCCATCCCACGCCATCATTCGGATTCTGCGCCATTTTCTGCTTGAGTCGCTCGACCAATCCTTCCAGTGCGTCACCAGACGAATGCGCACCTTCTGGCCCCCCTTGCGCAGACAACGAAGCCGCGGTTGGCTGCGTCATGGCAAGTGGATTCCCAATCTGCCAATAGATCAGCCCACTGACCGTCGGGACGATGACAGCCAGTGCAAAAGCCACCGGCCTGCTATTCATCTGCCGCCGGGCCACCTTGGGAGCCGTGTCTGTGGTGCCTGTCTCTTCCAACAGACGCCGTTCGAGCTCACGCCGCGCCTGCTCATACAATTCGTCGGTGAGCACACCGTTGGCGCGATCTTGCCCTAGTTCAGCGAACTGCTGCCGGAAAATAGATAACGTCTTTTCCTGCTCTCCCGTTACGGCGACTGTGCGTTTCAGCAGTGGCCACAACAGGAGAACGAGGATGAGAAGGGTCATGCTCGATGCGATCAGCCAAAATATGATGGTCAAGGGCGATGAACTCCTTCGGAAAGCAGTTTTTCGACACGTGTATGCTCAGCTTCCGACAATGTCACGTCGGTAACCTTTTTCTGTCTCCTGCGTAGCGCAAACACTAATCCCGTTGCGCCAACTCCCAATAAGAGGAACGGCCCTAGCCAGAGCAATGTGGTCGTGAGCTTCCAGGGCGGTCGGTATAAGACGAAGTCTCCGTAACGAGTGACGAGAAAATCGATAATCTCCTTGTCGCTCATATCTTTGGCGATCATCTCACGCACTTCTCGGCGCAAGTCTTCGGCCAACGGCGCATTCGAATCAGCCAACGTCTGGTTCTGACAGACCAGGCAGCGCAGCTCGACAGCGAGGGCTTTCAAACGCGCTTCAGCCTGCGGGTTCGCCGCGAGGGGCTGGGCCTCGTACGCCATGGCGAGACCAGGCAGAAACAGGATGAACATCCAGAGCCATCTCATTGCTTCTGCAACTCCCTGACCAGGGGTAAAATCTTTTTCTCCAAGATGTCCTCACGTATCGGGCCGATCTGTTTGTAACGGATCACCCCCGCCTTATCGATCACGTAGGTTTCCGGCACTCCGTAGACCCCGTAATTGATACCGACACGCCCAGGCTCATCGACCGCAACGATCTGGTAGGGGTTACCCCACTCCTTCAACCACGCCAGAGCCTCACTCCGTTGATCCTTATAATCCATACCATAGATGGGCACCTCTCCGGATTGTGCGATACGGATGAGCACCGGATGCTCTTCCTTGCAGCCCCCGCACCAAGACGCCCAAAAATTGAGCAGCCAGACCTTACCCTTAAGATCGTTCGACGAAATCACTTTTTCGGGATCATGGAGCTGCTGCAGCGAAAACTCAGGCGCCGCCTTCCCAACCAAGGGAGACGGCAACTCACGCGGATTGAGCGTCAGCCCGACTGCAAGAAAACCGACCACAACGATGAAGAGCCCAAACGGGATGAGAAACCGGTTCATGAGACGGTCGGGCGTGCCATCTGAGCCGTGGCCGGCACCGCAGCCTCTTTCCGCCGCCAGGCCAACCGATAGCGCCGATCGCTGACGGCCAGAATGCCACCTGCTGCCATGACCAAACAGCCCCCCCAGATCCAATCGATGAATGGCTTGTGGTAAAGCCGCACACTCCACGCTCCACCTTCGAGTGGCTCGCCCAACGACACATACAGATCTCGTAGCAACCCCGGCGAAATCGCAGCTTCGGTCATTGTCTGGTTCTGGACAAAGTAACGGCGCTTTTCGGGATACATCACCGTCACCTCACGGCCATCCTGACTCACATGAAACGTTCCCCGCGCCGCCACATAGTTCGGGCCATTCACTTGCTGGGTTCCGTCAAAACGAAACGTGTATCCGCCGAGCGTCGCCGTCTCGCCGACATTC
>JAABQN010000188.1 GCA_011391455.1 Nitrospiraceae bacterium | reverse complement strand
GAGTTATCCTTTTGGAATCGTGATGGGTCGTGCAGGACATTTGCTCGTGGCCGATACATTCAATCATCGCATTCGCGAGATCGCGCTGTAGGCAGGAACGAGGCTCATGTTGAAAAAGAAATCAGGGTATGTCGTAGCGGTCGTCGGCGCGACCGGGGCGGTCGGCACAGAAATGATCGAAGTGCTCGAGGAGCGGAAGTTTCCCGTCGCACGTCTGGTCCCGCTCGCATCGGCTCGTTCGGCCGGTGGTATGGTGACATTTGTGGGCAATGAAGTACCCATTGAAGTTTTGACAAAGGATTCGTTTGCCGGCGTAGACATCGCACTTTTCTCTGCCGGGGCGGATCTTAGTCGAGAGTTTGCTCCGATCGCAGTGAAGGCCGGTGCGGTGGTGATCGATAATAGTGCTGCCTGGAGGATGACGCCTGAAGTGCCGCTCGTGGTGCCTGAGGTGAACGCGCACGACATTCAATGGCATAAGGGGATTATCGCCAATCCGAATTGTTCCACGATTCAAATGGTCGTGGCGTTGAAGCCCCTGCATGATGAGGCCAGGATCAAGCGGATTGTCGTCACGACCTTTCAATCGGTTTCCGGTACGGGGAAAGACGCCATGGATGAACTGATGACGGAATGCCAAGATCTGCTGAGCTTCAAGTCAGCGAGTCCCAAGGTCTATCCCTATCAGATCGCCTTCAATTGTCTGCCTCAGATCGACGATTTTCTGCCGTCAGGGTATACGAAGGAAGAGATGAAGATGGTCCATGAGACAAGAAAGATCATGGGTGACCAGTCGATTCATGTAACGGCGACAACCGTGCGGGTCCCGGTGTATGTCGGACATTCGGAAGCGGTCAACATTGAGACTGAGCGGAAATTATCGGCCAACGATGCCCGCGCCATTCTTTCCACCGCGCCCGGAGTGCTGCTCTATGATGATCCGGCACATAAGATCTATCCCATGCCGTTGGAGGTGGCCGGGAAGGATGAGGTCTATGTCGGTCGCGTTCGTGAAGATGAATCGATCGCCAACGGGCTCAACCTGTGGATAGTGGCTGATAATTTGCGCAAAGGGGCTGCGCTCAATGCCGTGCAAATCGCAGAGCAGTTAGCTCAAGACTGATGGCTGAGTGGGGAAATCTAGGCAAGGTCATCATTGGAGTCGGGCTATGTGTGGTGTTGGTCGGCCTGTTGCTGCTGATCGCAGACCGCGTTCCAGGAATCGGGAATCTCCTCGGCTGGTTCGGTAAGCTTCCAGGCGATATCTCCATCCGACGCGACAACTTCAGCTTCTCATTCCCACTCGCAACCAGCCTGCTCCTCAGTGTCATCCTAAGTCTGGTATTCTATTTACTATCATGGATCTTTCGCCGGTGAAGCAGTCGAAGGGGGGAGTATACCGAGCCATCTTGGCCGGAGCATGCCTTCTTAGCCTGTCATCGGAGGTGGAGGCGGCCGAGTCGCTCCGAGTCCTGCTGTCCGCCGACGTGCCGCGGCTCGATGTCCGTGCAGACAATCCATTGTGGGTGATGGATGCTAAAGGCCGTACTCAGACTCTGCGGGCGCCGGTACAGGTTGTTGCAGCTGAAGCCGGGTTCTTGCTGAACGGCATCCGCATACAGACGGACCAGCTGACTCTGCGCGGTGGAGAGCAAGGCCTCACGCTGACCTTCCCACGGCTTGCTCGGAAGTCCAATGGGGCGGCGATGTCATCGGGCGATTCCGGCATGGAGATCGCGGTGAGCGGCGTTGTCAATCTTGTGCGAAAAGGCAAGGGGTTTTTAGTCCTCAATCGGGTGGATCTTGAAGAGTACGTGAAAGGGGTGGTTCCCGCCGAGATCAGTTCGACCTGGCACCCGGAGATGTTGAAAGCGCAGGCGGTCGCCGCACGGACCTATGCGCTCTACCAGCAGATGTTGAGCGCTACGCGTGAATACGACGTGGCGGCTACGGTGCAAGATCAGGTCTATCGCGGGAAGCAGGGGATTGATGCCGGGATTCTACGGGCGGTAGAAGAGACGCGAGGCTTGGTCATTACCTATCAGGATGCGCCAATCTACGCCGCATTCTCATCGACGGCCGCCGGGCTGACGGAAGATGCCATGAATGTGTGGTCAAAAGACTATCCCTATCTCAAGGGTGTGGAATGCCCCTTCGATCTTATGTCGCCCTATTATCAATGGAAGTCCTCTTTCAGAGTCGACACGCTCGAGCAGAATTTGCGGCAGCAGGGATTCTCCGTGGGGACGATCGAGATGATGACCCCCTTGTCGTTCAGCCGCGGGGGGCGAGTTGCAAAGCTGCGCATCCTCCACTCTGGCGGAGAGTTGGTGCTTCGCGGAGAAGAGTTGCGGAAAGCCGTCGGGTATACCATCATCCCCAGCACGCAGTTTGCCATCGAGTCGATTGGCCGAGATGTGGTGCTTTCCGGCTTCGGTGCGGGCCACGCTGTCGGTATGTGTCAGTGGGGCGCGAAAGAACTGGCTGAGTTAGGCTATCCGTTCTCGACAATTCTCCAGTATTATTATCCGGGCACCGAACTGCAGCATATGACGCTGACCAAACCTCCGACCCCTCCGTCTTCCTGATGCAGCTCTCTGAGTTCGACTTTCCGTTCGACTCGTCGCTAATTGCCGCTCATCCATGTCTCCCGCGCGATCACGCCAGGCTGCTTGTTCTGCAGCGTCTCGACCGCTCGCTCGCCCACCGCCGCGTGGAAGAGTTGCCCAATCTTCTTCGTCCTGGCGATCTTCTTGTGGTCAACAATACGAAAGTGTTGGCCGCGCGCGTGGCTGGACGGAAGAGTACTTCCGGCGCGGAAGCCGAGATTCTCTTTGTAAAGGATCTCGGTGATGCGATCTGGGAAGTGCTGATCAAGGGAACATTTCGGCCTGGACAGATTATTGAGATGGGTGCAGAGGCTTCTGCCGTGGTGATAGAGCGTGGCGCGATACGAACGACGGTTCGGGTTGAGAGTCCGATTCCGTTTTCCGAATGGCTCCGACAATATGGTCGAATGCCGCTTCCGCCCTATTTGAAGCGGGCACCGACTGACCAGGATCGGGAATGGTATCAAACCCTGTTCGCGCTGCATGAGGGCGCGATTGCGGCGCCCACCGCCGGGCTCCATTTTACGCCGGAACTGCTGGCGCGGCTGCGACAGAGCGGGATTGGTCTCACGGCCGTCACGCTCCATGTCGGTGTCGGGACTTTCAAGCCGGTAACGGTCGATCAGATCGAAGACCATCAGATGGGAGCAGAATGGATCGAGGTCGGAGCGGAGGCGGTTCATTCCATTGAGCAGGCGCGAGCGGCAGGGGGGCGAATTATTTCTGTTGGGACCACGGTCGTACGCGCGCTCGAAACCGCGGCCCGTGCGGACGGTCAGATCCGACCCTATTGCGGAGAGACAGATATATTTATGACGCCAGGGTTTTCTTTTAAGGTGGTCGATGCTCTTCTCACGAATTTTCACTTGCCACGGACTACATTGCTGATGCTGGTCTCCGCACTGGCGGGGACGGAGTTGCTTCGCCAGGCCTACGCAGACGCGGTGTGTGAGCGGTACCGGTTCTATAGCTATGGCGATGCGATGTTGATACTCTGAGGAAGTCTGAAAGTCGTCAAGTCATCATGTCTTCAAGTCTGAAAAGCTCTAGCGAAGATGGCCTGAGACTTGAAGACTTTATGACCTGATGACTTTTGACGCGACGAAGGGTTTTACAGCAACTCGCGATTGATCTTGATGGGGATGGTCGCTTTGAGCGATTCAGTATAGGCCATCAGCGCTCGTTGCTGTTTTTGAAAGAGAACGTCCTGCACCGCACGGTCTTTTGCCGCCGCGGCCTTCGCAGGATCTGATTCCGTTTGTCGTAGCGTGAGGGCTTGCGCCTCCGCAAACTCGGCAGGGGTAAGGACTACGGCGTCGCGGATGATCATCTTGGCTTTGTTGCTCAGCACTTCTTTCGCTTCCATCGCTTCGAATGTTACGGGGGTCAGATGATTAGCTGCCAGGAGCTGTTGGTAGACTTGCGGGTCAAATGTACCGTTCTTTTGAAAATCAGGGATTTGCATGATGGCCTCCCGCAGTTCATCGTTCGCTACGGTGAGGCCCATGTTCTTTGCCGCAATGAGCCAGGTTCGATTGTCGATCAGTTGATCCACCACTAATTGCTTGATCGTTTCGTCTTTGAACTCTCCAGGGACTTTGTCCTTATAGAAGCGATAGGTATTCTCATAGGCGCGTCGAAACTCATCGCGGGATACGGTAAGCTCTCCGACTGTGGCGACGCCGGTGCCGGCGCCAGACTGATCACCGAATCCCCACCAGCCCATGGTGATGACAAAGGCGATGGCGATGATCCCCATGATGGACTTGAGCAGCCACGGATAGCTATGAGACGCTTCGCGCATCGATTTCAGCATGACAATTCCCCGGGAAATTCGTATGGACGGATTCTACTCAGGGATCTGTGGAAAGGCAAGC
>JAABQN010000187.1 GCA_011391455.1 Nitrospiraceae bacterium | reverse complement strand
ATTCTGGATTTCGGAGGGCTGGCCGTGTTCGAGAACGCGAAAGACACCTATGTCTGCATTCCGCTCCTGGCTAAAACGAAGCAGCCTCCACGTATCGAAGTTTCGCGCATACCTTCATTGGACTTTGCGAGTCTCGACGACAACGCGATTGACCATCGCTTCACGATTCCGCAGGAGCGTCTCTCGCCGCAAGCCTGGTCGCTGAAATCTGACGACGAATCGGCAGTCTTTGAAAAGGTGATCAAAGTTGGCAAGCCGCTTGGCGAATACGTGAACGGCCAGATCTGCTACGGCATCAAGACAGGTTTAAATGAGGCTTTTATCATTGATGCTGCAACCAGAAAGGCGATCATAGCCGCAGACAAGTCGAGCGCCCATTTAATCAAGCCACTGCTCGGTGGGGAAGATATTCGCCGCTATATTTTCAATGAGACAGGGTTCTGGCTGATTTTCACACGGCGTGGTGTAAATATTACTCAGTACCCAGCTATTCGGGAACATCTGTCCAAGTGGAAAGCTCAACTTGCTCCCAAGAAGTCATCCAAGGATATAGTTGGACGGAAGCCGGGTAGTTATGCGTGGTATGAAATCCAGGACGATGTGGCGTACTTCCAAGTCTTTGACGGGGCCAAAATCATATACCCCGACATCGCCAAGGGGCCGAGATTTGTGCTGGATAATGACGGCCATTATTTGGCCAATACGGCGTATTGTCTCGGTACAGAGGATCGCTACCTACTAGGCATTCTGAACAGCCGTTTGTTTTGGTTCGCGATTAGCAATCTCAGTATCCCCTTCGGAGTTCGTGCCGGTCAGTATCGCTATCGACTTATTTACCAATATATGGAAAAGGTGCCGATCCGAGTCATTGACTTCACCTCGAAGGTAGACAAAGAGAAGCATGGCCGGATGGTCTCACTGGTTGAGCGCAACTTGGATTTGCATCTGCGTCTCTCAGAGGCAAAGACGCCGGCCGAGAAAGAACGAGTACAACGCCAAATCGATGCGACAGATCAGGAGATCGACCGGCTGGTCTATGATCTCTACGACTTGACGGAAGAGGAGATCAAGATTGTCGAAGCGGCGTCGATTGCATCTTTATCCAAAGTAAAGGAGAATGTCGGCCATGAATCAGAAATCGAACCAGCCGATCGATCCCGCGCAAGCCGAGGCGCGGCTCAAGCAGTGGCGCAGCCAGCACAATACCCCGGCGAAGGTGGCAGCGGCTCACCGGAAAGTCCTGCTGGAGCGGGTGAGCCAATCCATGGCGTTCGAGAACCAGCCGGTCAGTACGGACCGCCTCAAGGCCCTGACGGCGAATCTGAAGGCCAAGGCGAGTTAGGCTCGACTCGGGAATTCGAGACCGCCGAAGGCCGCCTCTCCTATCAAGAACTGTCCGAACATCTCGCCGTTCCGCTCGTCGCGATCTACGACGGGATTTTGCAGGACTCGCCCAAGCAACTCGTCATCAACTCAGAATGGCTCTGCCTTCGGCATAAGCGTCTCGCTGGTCATTTGTTCCCCGATTGGGCCGGACGGTTCCGCGATGTGAATGTGCAGGTCGGCTCCCATACCCCACCGCCGTATTACGAAGTGCCGATCCACATGCGGCAGTTCTGCGACGACTTGAGCGCGCGGCTGTTGCATCTCAATCAGGAGTCAGTTGCGAATTGTGCAGAACTTCTGGCCTGGGCCGACTGGCGCTTCCAGTGGATTCACCCCTTCAAGGATTTTAATGGCCGTATCGGGCGAGTCCTTCTTGCCGCGTTGCTCTACAAGCTCGGCCTTCCTCATGTAGAAACCGCACCGCCAGATCATGAGGCACGGACTCAATACCTCGATGCCTTGCGGGCTGCGGATCAAGGAGACCCCGCGAAATTAGCCGAAGTATGGATTCGACGATTTGTCGAATCTGGGAACAGGTAAGAAAAGAGATCGGGTGTTTTTGTTGGAGCGACTCGTCAGCGCGCGTGCCTTTCTATGTGGCAAAATGTTTAGGTTGATCTCACTTACTAGGAAGTGTCGATGAAGCCAGCAGGGTTACGATTCGATGAGGCTGCTGCGCGGGAAATTCTTCGCGAGATCCGCGAGATCAACATGGCAAGAGGCTGTGGGGTTGAGGCAAAGCGCTACCGCGCGGGACACGAAGACTACAGGGCTGTCCTTGATGAACTTGAGACAAGAAAGTTGTTAAGGAGAGATCAAGATAAGTACTGGGTATCTCTGAATGGTATTTCACTTCTCGATGACACTGTTTCCAATGAGCTCTTTGATCGTTTTGAAAAGCTCTTCTCCATCCTGCGCGAGCAATATAAGGCAAATCTAGATGCAGGTCTCTTGGTTGCCGATTTGGCTTCGATGGCACAATTGTCATATGAGAGCACAGCGGAATCTCTCGGCTACATGGTGGAGATCTATTGCTGGGGCAGTAGGAGTACCTCATTTGACGACCCTTTGAATGCCCGCATCAGTCCTTCAGAGCATATCCTCGACTACAAGACATTCAAAGAATTTGCCGCTGAAGCACAGCGTGAGGCCACAAATTTTGCGAATCATGTCTTAGGTCTAGTCGATTCGCCCGCACAGTCCGGCGAGCTTGACCAAAAGTCCGGGATTCTGCTCAGTGCTCGCCAAGCTGGAAAAGATTTTCCATTCTGGCAATCAAAGCTAGGTCCCAAGAACCTGCCGGTGGCGGTAGTGTATCTGGACGTAGACAAGTTCAAGGACTTAAACACTCGGTTTACCAATAAAATAGTGGACGATACGGTTCTTATCGACCTCCAGCAGCATCTTGTCGAAATAACGAGCGACCGAGGGAAGACATATCGTCATGGCGGAGATGAATTCATTATCATTTTGCCAAATCATTCGTTGGAGGAGGCAAAGTAATTCTGCGAGAGACTTCGATCATCCTTTGAACGTCTTCGATTCAGTATTGGAAGTGAAAAGATTGGAGTAACAATCTCAGTAGGTCTTGCGGTGTGGCCTGAGCATGGAATCAATTATGACGGAATCTTACACCAGGCCAATGAGGCGCAGATATTAGCAAAGCGCACCCGCAATACCGTCGAAGTTGCTAGGCCGAAATCCAGCCCGGAGGAGCCGCTTCCAGGCTTTGGCCTTTCTTTGGGCGCACAACAGTTCGCTGTTCTCCTGAATGAGCGATCGGAATCAGCTCTTAGTTGCGACCCAATCCTGGATGCCTCTGTTGTAGTTGAAGCTCTTGGTGTTCCCGCCGAGGAGGTCGCATTGGCTGCAGATGAACTTGATCAGAAAGGCTGGGTAGTTCTTCATAAGTCCATGGGTATGGGGGCAACGGGTTTCTCCTCTATTTCCCCTGATCGACGATTGTTCTTGGCGACTGACTTCGTATTGCGAGGATGGAATCCAGAGGCAGATGCTAGAGAGCTTGCGAAAAAGATCGCTATGAAAGGGGATTTTCAAGCGGCGGGCTCCGCTGAGTTATGCGAGGCATTAGGATGGAGCCCTCGACGACTGAATCCAGCTGCAGACATTCTTGTGTGTGGAGATTTTGCAAAGTCTACCGGCCAAGTCCACGGAGTTCCCCATGTGCATAACACACTTGTTTGCACACCAAGGACACGACGGATGCCGCAGGGCCATAACTTGCGCGTGCGCTTCAGGGGGCATTGCTTGACCGTGCACTTCACGCGCTCGCTAGACTGTCCTTCACTGGGCGCATCGAACGATATAAATGATCCCTCCAAGCTTGCTAGTTATTTCTTTAGGATGGGGGCTGATTGATCTTCAACTGCGCGCGTCCAACGAGGGCCTTCTGAGGCCGCGCGTTGCGCGAGCACGGAAGATCATCAGCCTCCGTCCGCTCCCCTTCGGAGTGACAAGTTTTCCCCGCATCAGTATAATGCGCAGCCTATGACCACTGTGAATCCTGCTGCGCCGAAACAGCCGCTGGCTTTGCCGGATGGGACCCTCGTGGCTGCTACGGTTGAGGCGCTGCTCCCCTTTCAGGGACAGTTCAAATCACTCACGCCGTTGGCAGGCGATGCTTCCAATCGCCGGTACTTTCGTATCGAGTTGACCGGGGGCGCTGCTCGTTCGGTGATCCTCATGCAGCTGGCCGAGCCGGAGGCCTTCAAGCAATCGGAAGAAGCCGTCAGCGGGGCGGCTCATCACGTCGCCGAGTTGCCGTTTCTGAACATCCTCTCCCATTTATCCAAAGCAGGTATTTCTGTTCCTCGCCTCTATCACTACGATCAAGCGGCGGGGCTGCTCTATCTAGAAGACTTTGGGGATCTCACCCTGTCGGAAGCCTGTCGTAAGGCGAGTGCGGCTGACTTGGGAGCGCGCTATACGCAGGCCGTCGACGTCCTCGCGCAGATGCAATCGGAGGCGACCTCGCTCGCCGACCAGAATTGCCTCGCGTTCCACCGGAGCTTCGATGTGCCGCTCCTCATGTGGGAGTTCGACCATTTTCTGGAATATGGGATTGTAGCAAGGCAGGGGAAACCGATGTGCGCTGACGATTA
>JAABQN010000186.1 GCA_011391455.1 Nitrospiraceae bacterium | reverse complement strand
CTGTGCTCGCGCAACGCGCGGTCGCGGACTCCCCTCGTTGGACGCGCGCAATGGAAGATCAATCAGCCCCCATCCCTGAGAGATAACGAAAAGAGCACGGAAAGGAATAGTTCGATCCAAGACGAAATGTACAATTGCAGAGTCTGGCCCTGAGTGCCGCAGGGAAACAAATGTTACCGCTGGTATTTGCAGAAGTAGAAGTCATAACGACAACCTACACTTCATCTTCACTCAACTCTACAAAGTTTTCGGTGTGATACCCCGAATAGATCTTCCCGGTCTTATGATCAGCAACCACACAATGCCCTGGCATATTGACTATCTCACCTATGAACACGTACGAGCGCCCTTCCTTAAATGGGTACCTCGCACGATACTTTCTTCCAATGCTATCAAAGTCAAACCTTACCAGACTAAGTTTCTTCAGCCCTCGGCGATTCATCTTCTATATCCTATAGCAAGGTTCATCAAGACACCTTCCCTCAACCCCAAATCACTCACCAATACGCTCGACATTCCCAGCGTCTCCATTACCGTCCGGATGATGATCGCGCCGGCGGCTATGACTTCTTCGCGGCCTTTTCCTAAGCCTGGCAGACCGACTCGGTCGGCTTTCTTGCGACTCAATAACGTTTGCTCTAATACTCGAATCGTGTCGAGCTGCAGCTGGTAGTTGTGAATTCTGGCCGGTTCGTAGGTGGGAAGTTTCTGGGCCATGGCGGCTAGGCTGGTGACGGTTCCTGCTGTGCCGACGAAGGGTGCTGTCTGGTAGTTGCCCATGCCGGCGACTGCTGTTTTGGTTTCTTTTGCGACCCATTCGCGCGCCTGATGGATTTCCTCGTCGGTCAGAGGATCATGATGAAGAAGTCGTTCACAGAGCCGGACGACGCCAATATCAATCGATCGTACGACTGGATTCTGGCCTGGTCGGTCTAAGATAAACTCGGTGCTGCCGCCGCCGATGTCGAGGGCCAGCACGTCGGTCACACCAAGGGGTAAGCCGGAGCGGATGCCCAGCATGGTTCGCCTGGCTTCCTCTTCTCCGGAGATCAGTTCAACCTCGAAGCCTGCTTCTCGTTTCACGCGGTCAAGAAACTCATTACGGTTCCCTGCATCACGCACGGCGCTCGTCGCAACAACCGCTATGGCATCGACATAAGCGGCATCGATCAACTCTCGCCACTTCTTCAGACACTGCAGCACACGATCCATCGCTGCAACCGTCAGCTGCTTGGTCTGATCGACACCTTCACCTAACCGAAGAATGCGTCGCTCAGACCGTACTTCTATCAGTTTCCCACCAGGAGGCAGATCGGCAACTAGCAAACGGCAGGTGAGCGTGCCGATATCCACGCCGGCGAGCCGCATCGTGCGTGGCGAGTTCTTCATGCGTCGCTCCGAATCTCTGCTATCTCTGATTCAAGCTTGTCGCGTGTATTCTTAAGCTCCTGGATCTCTTTGACCAATCGGCTGACTTCAGCGTCGAACAGAACCCGCTCAACCGGTTCGCCTCCCTCGCGAAGATGAACCCCTCGCTCACCGACATCCCGATACAGCTCGCCCAGTTGCTGATCGAGCTTGCGGATTTCGAGCCGGATTCTTAGTAATTCCGTTTCTTCCAACGCACGGATCGCCGCCTGCGCCGTACCATGGCGCAACGTCGCCAGCCCCGCCATCAAGTCATGCTTCAACCGTTGCAATAAGCCCACAACAACTCCTGGCTGACAAGTTGGCAGGCTTCAAGCTGACATCCGGACTCTAATCTGTCAGCCTGTACTCCTGTCAGCTTGTCAGCTTATTAACTGACCGACCCCAAATCCAACTTCGTTTCCCAACGCCGCAACATCGTCTCTCGCAAGGCGCGGTGCACCGGCGCCTTCAGCTGTGGATCCTGCCTTAACAGGGCAACGGCCTCCTGCCGCGCCTGCTGAAGCATATCGGCATCCCGCACCAAATTCGCGACACGAAATTCCGGCATGCCCCACTGCCGGAGCCCAAAGAACTCGCCTGGCCCTCTGATACGCAAATCTTCTTCAGCGATCACAAACCCATCGGTCGATCGCACAAGCGCCTCCAGCCGCTCCCTGGCGGCGGATGGAGGATGCGTGGCAGGGGTAGCGGGGTAGGGGGATAGAGGGGTATTACCCCGTTGCCCCGTTACCCCGTTACCCCCCACCAGCGAGGCCATCAGCAGACAATAGGACTGGTGACCGCTTCTTCCAACGCGCCCACGCAATTGGTGCAACTGCGCCAGACCGAACCGCTCGGCATGCTCGATCATCATGACCGTAGCATTGGGCACATCGACCCCGACCTCCACCACCGTTGTCGAGACCAGGACCTGGATCTCCCCTTTCTTATACGATGCCATAACCTGTTCTTTCTCTTCCGACTTCATCCGGCCATGCAACAGCCCGACGCGAAACTCGGCCAACTCCTCAGCTTGCAACTGTTCAGCGCCCTGCATAGCCGCTTGCAGATCGGTCTTTTCCGATTCCTCGACGAGCGGATACACGACATAGGCCTGCCTGCCGCTTCGCAGTTCATCGCGCACAATCTGATACGCCCGTCCGCGCTGGCCGTCATTCATGAGAAATGTCCGCACCGGCTTTCGCCCTGGCGGCATCTGATCGATCACCGAGACATCCAAGTCCCCGTAAACGGTCATCGCCAACGTGCGTGGAATCGGCGTCGCGGTCAACACCAGCACATCGGGTTTATACCCCTTTTCGATGAGCGTCTTCCGCTGAAGGACACCGAATCGATGTTGCTCATCGACCACGACAAGTCCAAGTTTCGCGAAGGTGACGCCTTGCTGGATAACCGCATGGGTTCCAATCACGACCTGCGCAGTGCCGGAGGCCACCTGCTCGCGAATTGTTTTACGCGCTGCCGTACGTCCACCACCTCTCACAAGCGCCACGGAAAGCCCGAGCGGCTCCAAGAACCCCTTCATCGTCCGATAGTGCTGCTCGGCGAGAATTTCTGTCGGCGCCATCAATGCCGCCTGATAGCCCGATCCACAGGCCAGCACCATCGCCTGCACCGCCACGATGGTTTTGCCGGACCCGACATCACCCTGAACCAGACGGTTCATCGGTTTGCGCGACGTCATATCCGATAGAATCTCGCGTCTCACCCGCTCTTGCGCTTCGGTCAACTGAAAGGGCAACGATCGATCCAGCTTGCCGAGGAGCGGCGTCTTCGGATTGAACGACAGCTCCTTGACCTCTTCCTTCATGACTCGTTGCCGCGAGGCCAATGCGAGTTGGAGCACGAACAACTCTTCAAACGCCAAGCGCCGATGTGCCGGCGTGAGGCCTCGATCGAGCTGTCCTCCATCCGTCCCAGCCTGAGGAAAATGCACGTCCTGAATGGCTTGTTGAATAGGCAGCAATCGACAGCGGGCACGCAGTGGAACCGGCAACACCTCTCGAGCCTCGACAGCATGCGCATCCAGCAAGCCTTTCATCAGCGCGCGCATCTGCCGTGACGTCCACCCCTTGGTTTCGTGGTACACAGGAACAATACGCCCCACGTGCAGCGGCGCTTCGGCTTCCGCGCCTACCACTTCGTACTGCGCAACCTCCATCTTCATCGCCACCCACCCCTGCGCGCCTGTCACCATCCTCCCGGTCAGCATGAGGCTCGTCCCGACGGTGAAGAGTTGTTCTAGAAACGGCTGGTTAAAGAACACAGCCTGAAGACGCCCCGTTGAGTCCTCTACCACAATGTCGAGGATGGTGAGGCGGCGACTGCGGGCTCGCTTCGCCTCGCTGCGAACAATCGTGCCGCAGATCGAGGCCTGCACACCAGGCACTAATTGTCCGATCGGGGTCATGACCGAGCGGTCTTCATAGCGCCAAGGCACAGTCCACAGGGCATCCTCAACCGTCTCGATCCCGAACCGTTGCAGTAACGATGTACGCTTCGGACCGACTCCCTTCGCGAAACGGATAGGCTGTTCCCACCATGCGCGCGAGGGGGCTTCATTGATGACAGGCTCACGCACGACAATAGGCTCCGACTCCTGCCAGGCCAGGACCGGATCGTGAACGGCCTTGCGCAAAACTCCAAGAATGACCATGGCTTCCTGTAGCCGACGCTGTTGATCCTCTGCCCGAAGACGCTGCTGGTCCACAAGAAACAACTCACGTAACTGGAGCAATGCCGCTTCAACCGCCCGTGGGTAAACGCGATCGGACAGGGCCTGCATCACCTGTGAGGAGACAAAGCAATTCAGATTCTTGACGGTCGGCAGATGTGCGAAGGCATCGCGTGTCGCGAATTCGATCGGACGCGCGACACGGTTCAGCCATTGCTGAAACTGTTCAGGGGGGTTGGGCTCGGAAGAGCGCCGTATCACGGGGCTGATGGTATCACAGCCTTCGCCCCTCCTCAACGAGCAGGGCTGGTTTATTTGGTCTGTCTGGTCTATTCGGTCTGTCTGGTTCAATCAAACACACGAGACAGACCGAACAGACCGAATAGACCAGATAGACCAGTCTCGCCAGCCTCGCCTGGCGATTTGCCGACAATCCTTTGT
>JAABQN010000185.1 GCA_011391455.1 Nitrospiraceae bacterium | reverse complement strand
GCCTCCTTGGCTTCAAACAGTTCGATTACGATGGGTTCGTCACTTGGAACGAACGTGTCAGCCCAAAGATGTAACTGGTTCCCTGCGCCAAATTGTTATTGGAGTCCCGCTCAAACGGGATCTGCGCATAGAAATAAAGCGACGTCATGTTCGTCCAGCTAGATTCAACGAGCTGCCCTAAGCCGACTTGGAACCCTGGTGAAAAGGCATAGTAGGTCGATCCGGTGTTCGGCACAGCGCGGCTCTTAATAACGTCGTCAATTGGTATCGGGTCACCAGGAAAAAGGCCAGGTCCGTCGGCAGGTGTTGCAGAGCGTAATAGCGACGAACTGAAATTGTCATGCACGAGATACCGATAGTTCACCTGGCCGGTGAAAATTAACCAGGGAGTCGCCACCAGATTCAGTCCCGCATTGAGCATATATTCGTCGCCGAACCGATAGCCATCGTTATTTCGGAATGTGTGGCGGTAACTGACCGATGCAAATTGGTTGAGCCGATGAGGGATCAATTCATAGGTCTGATAAATCGTCGGATTCAACCCGACTTGCCCCCTGCCGAGTTGTGCGGGCGACTCCATCACCTTTTCAGCGCTGTCATGAGCATGGGTATTACCGGTCGGGAGATAAACGCCAAATCCCAGCACCACCATACTCCGAATGGTGGGCAATACATTGTACTTGAGGGCAACACGTGTGTCCCCAATCCCATTGGCGGAGAAATTCGAAGCATCGCCTGCGCCGCCATTAGCCTCTCCTAGGCCATCGATGTGTTTATGCGTCCGCCACATATAGGGGAGAGTGAGCTGTAGTCCAACCCGATCGGTGAGACCATAATTGAGGTCGAGCGTCGACTGTTGGGTAATGGTCCGAGTCTCCTGATGATGATCCAAAATCAGCTGTCGGTCCGCCTGATCCACCGCTGCGATAACCCCATTGGTTCCATCCAGTAATCGCATCGGCGTGTAATTGTAAATCGCATTGATTGTGAGGAGCCCCGCCACCGGCACTTGCTGCTGAGATCCGATGACGACAAAACAGGTCACGGCGCCGCAGGAGGCTTGTGCCTGCTGGACGACGGGCCAGGAGAAGACAACAAGTGCAAGACTGAGAATGAATCCGAGAACGAATCGTTTCCCTACCATGATAACGCTGGCCCTTTCTCTCTATGAAGAATCGTTTTCAACCGCTACCCCACAACCCACCAGTGGATCGTGTGATAGACAGATACGGCCCTGCTGTGAGCCGATGAACAACGAAAATTACAGAGAGAAAGACGGAGGAGCGCGGCTGGGAGAGGTCCGGCAAGCTTCGACTGAAGGCTGTACGGAATGAGGGAGTTCGGTGAAAGCAATGGGGCTAAGTTCGGCCTGAAAGGTGACGATCGCCGTATCGAGAACCGTCCCGGCGGCGCACATCCAGGAGCAGAGTAGGGTGCCGTGCGTGGCAGCCTGATGCTGGGCATGGTGCCCGGCATGTTCGACCGACTGAGCCTGAGCCAATCCGCCTACGGAGAGGAGACAGAGCACCAGGAGGATCGACAGGAATTTAAGGGCGCGGTGGTTCATTGGAAACGACCCAATGTGAACTTCCCGAATGGTACTGGAGGCCGACTCGGCCTGTCAAGATGGTGGCTTGACGGCGGCAGCATATCGGGTCTGTCTGGTCTGTCTGGTCTATCTGGTCTATTCGGTCTGTCTGGACTGTCTGGTTTATCTGGTTAGTTCACCCAAACACACGAGACAGACCGAATAGACCAGACAGACCCGATGAACAAGCCAGGCTGGCGGTCTTTTTCAGCATTCTGCTGAGCTGCTGCTTGTTATAGGATTCAAGGTAAGGATATTGTATACTGCAAAATTACTTTTGGAGGCATCGGCGTTCGCTCCGAGCGACAGTATCATGGTCACGTCACTACTCAATCAAATCTTCGGCAGCAAAAACGATCGTGAAATCAAGGCAATCCGCCCGATTGTGGAGCGGATCACTAGCCTGGAATCCGGCCTGACTCCTCTCCCCGATCAGACTCTCGCGGACAAGACCCAGGAGTTCAAGAAGCGCCTTGGGGCCGGAGAAACTCTGGACGATATCTTGCCTGAGGCCTTCGCGGTCTGCAGGGAAATGTCCCGCCGCAAGTTGAACATGCGCCATTTCGATGTGCAGTTGATCGGCGGCATGATTCTCCATCGAGGCCGCATCGCTGAAATGAAAACCGGCGAAGGGAAAACCCTGATGGCCACGCTGCCGATCTACCTGAATGCGCTTGAAGGGAAGGGCGTGCACCTCATCACGGTGAACGACTATCTCGCCAAGCGCGATGCGCAGTGGATGGGGGTGCTCTACCATGCGCTGGGACTTTCGGTCGGCATCATTCAACACGATGCCTCCTTTTTCTTCGATCCGACCCACGAGGCCTCTGACAAACGGCTCCAGTCTCTCCGTCCCTGCACGAGGCCCGAAGCCTATCGCGCCGACATCACCTACGGCACCAACAACGAGTACGGGTTCGATTATCTCCGCGACAATCTGGTCGTCACCGATTTGGCCCAGTGCGTGCAACGCGAGTTGAATTTCGCCATCGTGGACGAAGTCGACAGCATCCTCATCGACGAGGCCCGTACGCCGTTGATTATCTCCGGTCCGACGGACGAAACGACCGATCTCTATTACCGCATCAACGCGATCATCCCGCAGTTGAAACCGGAGCAGGACTACACGGTCGAGGAAAAGACGAAGACCGCGTCGTTGACCGAGGACGGCAACGTCCGGGTCGAGAAATTGCTCGGCGTGGACAACCTCTACGATCCCAACCATATGGATCTCGTCCATCACGTCGTCAAGGGGCTCCAGGCCTATAGCCTCTACAAACGGGATGTGGACTATGTCGTGAAAGAGGGCGAAGTCATCATCGTGGACGAATTCACCGGGCGGCTCATGCCGGGACGCCGCTGGAGCGACGGTTTGCACCAGGCTGTCGAAGCTAAAGAAGGCGTGAAGATCGCCAATGAGAATCAAACGTTGGCCTCGGTCACCTTCCAGAACTATTTCCGGATGTACAAGAAGCTCAGCGGCATGACCGGCACGGCGGACACGGAAGCGGCGGAGTTCGCCAAGATCTACAATCTCGACGTCAATGTGGTCCCGACCAATCGCAACATGATTCGCCTGGATTACGCGGATGTCGTCTACCGGACCGAGAAAGAAAAGTTCTCCGCGATCGTCGAAGATATCAAGGAATGCCACGAGCGCGGCCAGCCAGTCCTGGTCGGCACGATTTCCATCGAAAAATCGGAGCGGCTCGCCGGCTACTTGAGCCGGACCGGCGTCAAGCACAACGTCCTCAATGCCAAACAGCACGAGCGGGAAGCCGAGATCATCGCCCAGGCCGGCCACAAGGGCGCCGTTACCATTGCGACGAACATGGCGGGCCGCGGTACCGACATTCTCCTGGGCGGCAATCCCGACTTCATGTTCAAGCAGATCCTGTACCGGGAAGAAAACCTGACGGATGCGGACAAGTTGAAGATCTTCGAACAGATTCGGGCCGATTGCGAGAAGGACAAACAAGAGGTCATTGCGGCAGGCGGACTCCACATTCTCGGGACCGAGCGCCACGAAAGCCGCAGGATCGACAACCAGCTTCGAGGCCGCGCCGGCCGCCAGGGCGACCCTGGCTCATCACGATTCTATTTGTCGTTGGAAGATGACTTGATGCGTATCTTCGCCTCCGAGCGGGTCTCCCAGCTGATGCTCAAGCTTGGCATGGAAGAAGGCGTCCCGATCGAACATGGCATGGTCACCCGGGCCATCGCCAATGCTCAGAAGAAGGTCGAGGGCCACCACTTCGATATCCGGAAACAGCTGCTGGAGTATGACGACGTCATGAACAAGCAGCGCGAGGTGATTTACCAGCACCGGCGCGCCGTCCTGGGCGGGACGAATCTGAAAGACGATCTCCGCAACATGATCGACGGTCTGGTGGAGTCCGCGCTGAACATCTACTGTCCGGCGGAACAATACCCCGAAGAGTGGGATATGAAAGGGCTCGCTGAACTCATGCATAGCCAGTTCGGCTTCGACATCGCCCAGGACAAGAATGACGGCGGGGAGTCACTCCGCTCCATCGGGCGTGACGCTTTGGTCGAAGACCTCCGTACGCATGTGCGCGAGGCATACGATCGGAGAGAACAGGATTTAACCCCGGAATTGATGCGCTTCCTGGAGAAGACCTTCATGCTCCAGGTCATCGACCACCACTGGAAAGATCACTTATTGGGGATGGATCACCTACGTGACGGGATTGGATTGCGCGGGTATGGACAGAAAGATCCGCTCATTGAGTATAAGCGGGAAGGCTACGATCTTTTTTCCGGCCTGATGGAACGGATCAAATCCGATACACTGGATCGGCTCTTTCATGTGCAGGCGGTCCGGCACGAAGAGCAACCTACCGCTGCACCGACACCTCCACCCCCTCCAGTCATTTCACGACCCCAACCAACGCTCATCCTCAATCGCGGAGAAGAACCAGTCGCCCCTCAGACGGTTCAGCGAAACGACGACAAAGTCGG
>JAABQN010000184.1 GCA_011391455.1 Nitrospiraceae bacterium | reverse complement strand
GGCGTACATCTCTAGCAAAATATTGTAGGATACCTTGTCCCTTTCTGTCATACCTACAAACAGTCTTTCTACTTCGGAGCCGGCGCCGACGGTGAGACCTCTGTACGACGGGGTGCGGTCACGATGATGATGTGGCTGGTTTGAATCAGCGACCGGTGCTGTGCAGACGCCTCGTGCTGAGCGACTCGATTCTCGTAGCGACGTCACGATATTGCGGTGCTTCACGCCGGAGCCATCGATAGGCCTCTAACGCTTCAGGGATGCGCCCGAGCGACTCTAATGTCCGCCCTAACAGGTAAAGTATTTGGACTTGTTCCTTCACTGATGTCATGGGTATTTGCAGGGCGCGACGAAAGGCCTCGACGGCTTCGTCCTGTTTTCCGCTCTGCTTGAGGCATAGGCCCATTTGGGCCAAGCCCTTGAGCGCATATGCGGGGTCTTGTGCAGCTTTCTGGAAATGTTCTGCTGCCTGTCTGAATAGGCCTACATTCTTGAGCGCCGAACCCTGTTCGTATGCTTCCTGTCCGTCTGGTACCTCTGCAGATGTGCTGGACACAATTGCCCCTAGCGGCGTTTCCGGGATCAAGATACGAGCGTCATTCTCCGACTGAGCTCTGTGTGAGGCCGGATGGCTCTCTTTCATCAGTAATATTGGGTTGTTCTCGTTCATGCTCTAGTTTCCCGAGGGAGATAATAACGAATGCCATGAAGATCGCAATTCTTAGACCATTCAATGTGGTTTTTGAACTCGTTACGTTTCAATGTCTTTGAGCCTGTCGCTTTGCCTGTCAGAAAGGAGACCCAGCCTGTGGTTCGGCAGATTCGTTCATAATTGATCCCGCTGAACCTCAACCTTCCCCCTATGCCTTAACCTTCTTCAGAAAATGACCTGTCGAAGATTGTCGCGATTGGCAGCGAACCACTGCATGGTCTTCTTGAGTCCTTCCGGAAGCGTATGCTGCGCTTGAAAGCCAAAGAGCTGCTTTGCCCGGCTGATATCCAAGCACCGTCGAGGCTGCCCATTGGGCTTAGTGCGGTCCCAGGCGATCTGTCCGGTAAAACCGGCTTCCTTGGCAATCATGGTGGCAAGGTCACGAATCGTGACTTCTTCCCCTGTCCCCAGGTTGACAGGTAGCGACCCTTCATAGTGCTCAGCCGCGCGCAGAATGCCTTCTGCGGCGTCTTCCACATACAAAAACTCTCGTGTCGGCGATCCATCTCCCCACAGTGTGAGTGAGGTGTGGCCTGCTTCTCGTGCCGTCACGCATTTGCGAATGAGGGCTGGGATGACGTGAGACGTTTCCAGGTCAAAGTTATCGCGAGGACCGTAGAGATTGACAGGGAATAAGACGATGGAATTGAATCCATACTGTTCACGGTAGGCCTGCGATTGAACCAGCATCATTTTTTTGGCAAGGCCGTAGGGCGCATTGGTTTCTTCCGGGTAGCCATTCCAGATGTCGTTCTCTTGAAATGGAATCGGAGCAAACTTGGGGTAAGCACAGATGGTGCCCAGCGCCACGAACTTCTTCAATCGCTGTTGGCGCCCGACTTCGATGAGCTGAGCCCCCATCATCAGATTATCGTAAAAAAACTTTCCTGGATTGGCTTGGTTTGCGCCGATCCCTCCGACCCGTGCCGCCAGATGGATGACCAGATCCGGCGTACGATCGCTGTACAGTTGCTTCACAGCTTCCATCTGAACGAGATCGTAATCTTTGCTGCGGGGGACGAAGATGTCTCGGCAGCCTTTCGCCCGGAGCTGCTCCACGACAAACGACCCAAGAAAGCCGGCTCCCCCCGTGACGACGACGCGCTGCTTTTCCCAAAAGGATGTCATAGCCGCGTGAATGCTTCCAACCTCTAACCTCTCACCCTTTCTTCCTGGTGCCATCCAGTTTTTCTTTCTCTGTAGCCAGATCCGCGTCGACCATCATGGCAATCAACTCTTGGAACTTTATCTTTGGTTCCCATCCAAGCTCTTTCTTCGCTTTGCTCGCATCTCCAATGAGGAGGTCTACCTCGGTGGGACGATAATACTTCGGGTCGATCTTGACATGTTTCTTCCAATCCAGTTTCAGACGGTCGAATGCAAGCTCGAGCATTTCCTTGACGGTGTGCGTTTCACCTGTGGCAATGACATAATCGGTGGGAACTTCCGTCTGCAACATCATCCACATGGCTTCGACGTAGTCGCCGGCGAAACCCCAGTCGCGCTTGGCGTCGAGATTCCCCAGGAACAGATCCTGCTGGACCCCCAACTTGATTCGTGCCGCCGCTTTCGTAATCTTGCGCGTGACGAACGTCTCGCCTCGCCGGGGCGATTCATGGTTGAATAAAATGCCGTTACAGGCAAAGAGGCCGTAGGCTTCTCGATAATTGACCGTCACCCAATAGGCGTAAACCTTGGCCGCTCCGTAGGGACTGCGGGGATAGAACGGCGTCGTTTCGCGCTGGGGCACGTCTTGTACTTTGCCGAACATCTCGCTCGACGAGGCCTGATAAAACTTCGGTTTCAGCCCTGACTCCCGAATGGCTTCCAGGAGGCGGATCGCGCCGAGCCCGGTAATCTCGCCGGTATACTCAGGAATATCAAAACTCACGCGCACGTGACTTTGCGCGCCCAAGTTGTAAATTTCATCGGGCTGGATCCTTCGGATAATATGGTTCAGCGAGCTCGCGTCGTTGAGGTCGCCGTACACCAACTCAAGCCGCCGATGCGGAACGTGCGGATCCTCATAAATAGGATCGATTCGCCCCGTATTGAACGAACTCGACCGCCGAATAATGCCGTATACCTCATAGCCCTTCCCGAGAAGCAACTCTGCCAGATACGACCCATCCTGGCCGGTAATTCCGGTGATCAACGCTTTTTTCACAAATCCACTCCTTATGCTTCGTTGAAAGTAGCCAAATTATGGCTTGATTACATAGCGTTGTCTACAGGCTGCGCGGTCTTGCACCGAGCCTTCTCTCCACATTAGAATGGCCTCGCTGAAGGGGACGAGGGATACGTGCAAGTCTTGAAGACGATCACTATACGTCGGGGCATCATATTCGCCTTTGTCATGTGTTGCGCTTTTCTCGTAGCCCACATCGTGAACGCGGTGATTGCCGAAGCCTTGTCTGTTCCGGTAGGTCTGATAGGGCCATCGTCTGCCTCCGACCGAGAGGCTGACGTAAACGCTGCTCTGCCTGTTTTGGTTGAACGCATTCGGACGAGCGGACTCTTTCCCCTGCCGCCGGATCCCCTTGGCGTCAATGCCACTGGCTTCAGCGCACCGCCTGCCCGTGCTCCGTTAAATCTGGCGTCGAAACTCAAGCTGCTGGGGGTGGTGATCGGCGATCGTGAAGGGGTTTCGGCGATCGTTGAAGAACTCTCCAGCAAACGCCAGTTATTTTTCAAGCTGCATGAACAGATACCCGATGTGGGTGAAATCAGCGAAATCCGCCGAGACGGAATAGTTGTTCGTCAAGGCGATCAGCAGGAGTTGCTGGAACTCGCCGCATCGCAGAGCGAGAAGCCCCCGGTTGCCCCAGCCACAGCAGGATCAGCCGTAGTTCCCGCGCCTGGGAGTCCGGTGCGCGCGGTGCTCGATCGGAGAGAAGTTGAGCAAGCGGTGGGCGATCTGCCCAAGTTGTTGTCTCAGGCGCGGGCCGTGCCCAACTCGGTGAATGGAGCGATGAACGGGTATCGCCTGGACTATATCGCGCCCTCCAGCTTTTACGAGAGAATTGGGTTGAAGTACGGGGATGTCCTCCAGCAGGTCAATGGCGTGGACATTCGCGACCCAGGTACGATGCTCACGCTCTTTCAACAGCTTCGCAGTGAGAAGACAGTGAAACTTGACGTCCTGCGTAACAATCAGCGAACTGCCATGACATTCGACATCCGCTGAGTCCTCATCTGCTGCGGCCCCGTTTTGGTTTTACAAACCTAGGTTATTTGGTTTGTCTTGTTTGTTTGGTTGAACGAAACAAACCAGATGAACCAAATCAGCCAGATAGACCAGGCAAACCAAATAGACCAGACGCCTTGTCAGGGGTATCAGGTAGAGAGTATTCTTTTAATTTTTAACGCTTTCAGGGTTTGCTCTAGCGCTGATGGGTTCTCCCGGAGATGAGCCATCCATTATTGGGTGTTCGCTGATGAATAACGAACGTTCCAGTCGACCGCTCATAGGAGCGATCCTCGAAGACAAATTCGGCTTGACCGAAGCCAAATTGCTTGAAGCGATTAATCTTCAAGGAACCAAGGGAGGGCGCCTCGGTGAAACCCTGATCCGACTCAGGGCGATCACCGAAGAGCAACTCCTTCAGGCGCTGGCCATTCAATTTGAACTTCCCTGGCTCCCGAATCTTGATGTGAGCCAGGTCGACCATGAATGGGTCAAGAAGGTTCCGATCCATTTCGCCCGCCGCTACCATGTGCTCCCTCTCAAGGTAGAAGATGGAGCGGTGCTTGTCGCGACGACTGATCCTATGGAATCGGCTGCATTGGACGACCTTCGCCTGTTGCTGGGACTCCCGATTAAATCGGTGCTGACGAGCAGCTTGTCGCTCCTGGCCTGTTTGAACCGTGTCTATGACGAAGCC
>JAABQN010000183.1 GCA_011391455.1 Nitrospiraceae bacterium | reverse complement strand
CTTCATTGCTTTCGGGAAAGAGAGTTTCGAGATCAACAGCGGGAGAAGTTCTTTCAGGACTACGTTGGCAGACCGCCCTTGTTCCTGCTTCACCGCAAAAAGATATTCCCCCTTTGGAGTCTGGCGAATCTGCAGGTCTTGGACGGAGACTCCTTGTCCTGCGGCAAACCCCGTCGCCGCTCTAGTCGGCTGACCGGTGGGATCGAACGCCACCGCTTTCGAAGGCCCCATCGTTTCCTTAATCATAGAGGTTTGCTGGGTCGCGAGGCCTTCAACTACAAGGGTCAAACGCCGTGGAGTGCCCAGCGTGCGGGCCGATTGGAATGCAAGACGGTGGTCTTTCAACAGCTGCTCAGCCGAATCTTTGAGGGCCGCCAGGGCGGGAGCGATGAACTGGTAGGGAAGCTCTTCGACCCCGATCTCGATCAACAACTCGGCAGCAGTCACTGGGAAAAGACGGCCCGCCTTCTTCACAGCAGGAGCAGACCGACGGGGTTTCTGATTCTTTGTCATGAATCTTTTTGCTGTTCTATGAGCGGCGAGCCACGGATTTGGAACGAGAACCCGACACCTTTGCACCACTATGCCCCGCCACGCGATTGAGCAGCGGATGCCCCATCGCCGCCCGCTCTTCGATATAGCGCTCGGCACATTGACGGGCAAGGGCGCGAACTCTGGCGATATAGCCCGTGCGCTCCGCCACACTGATCGCCCCACGGGCATCGAGCAGATTGAAGAGGTGCGATGATTTGATACAGAACTCGTAGGCCGGAAGCATCAACCGCTTGTCGCGATTCGCCAGCAGCCGCTTGCACTCCCCTTCGAACGATTGAAACGTGGCCATGAGCATCGCCACATCGCCTTCCTCGAAATTGTAGGTGGAAAATTGAACTTCAGTTTCGTGATGGATATCTCCATAGGTGACGGAATCGTTCCAGGCGAGGTCAAACACATTATTTACTTGTTGCAGGTACATGGCGATACGTTCAGTCCCATAGGTGATTTCGACGGTAATGGGGTTCAGCTCGATCCCGCCGATTTCCTGGAAATAGGTGAACTGGGTGATCTCCATCCCATCAAGTCGCACCTCCCAGCCCAGGCCCCAGGCACCCAGCGTGGGAGACTCCCAGTCGTCTTGAATGAACCGGATGTCGTGCTGCTTCGGGTTAATCCCCAATTGAGCCAGACTTTCCAAATACAACGACTGAATATTATCCGGCGCCGGCTTCAGCACGACCTGATACTGGTAGTAATGCTGCATCCGATTCGGATTCTCGCCGTAACGTCCATCCGTAGGACGCCGACATGGTTGGGGATAAGCCGCCCGCCAGGGCTCAGGACCAAGGGACCGGAGAAACGTGGCCGGATGAAAGGTGCCCGCCCCCATCTCCAGATCGTAGGGTTGATGAATGACGCAGCCTTGGTCGGCCCAGTAGTGATGCAATGTGAGAATGAGATCCTGGAAGGTCACGAACAGTCCAGTCATTGTTGCGGAGGTATGAATTCTCACGCTAGGCGCGGTGAAACGAAGGAAGAACGTAACAGGAATACGCTATGCCTGTCAAGGTACAACCCCTCTAGGATCAACAAGTTGCATAAGATTTTCACTTCATGATTGTGGAGATTTTGGACCGCAGCCCTTCAATTATTCCTCTCATTTTTCCAGACCCCCACTTGACGGGAGCAACGCATTGCTCTATTGTTACATATCTTGACTAACTCACTCATGATTAGGCGTACTTTTCTATGAAGCTTTCAAAAAAAAGCGAGTACGGGCTCCGTGCGCTGCTTGAGCTTACCCTCGTACATGGCAAGACGACGCTACAACGCCACCAGATCGCAACGCGTCAACATATCCCCATTGAGTTTCTTGAGCAAATTCTCTTGGCTTTGAAGCGAGCTGGTCTCCTCTCAAGCCGTCGAGGAGTAAAGGGCGGATACGAGCTGATCAAGTCTCCGGGAGAGATTACTCTCGGCCAAGTGATTCGCATTTTGGATGGCCCCCTCGCTCCCATCGGATGCGTGAGCAAAACTGCCTACCAAAAATGCGGAGATTGCCCCTATGCTGAACATGCCCAATGTCCGGTGCAGCATGTGATGGGTTCGGTACGCGATGCCATCGCCGGCATCTTGGACCACTACACACTCGACGACTTTGTCTCCGGACATCGCAAAGGATAGACATGGATCTTGTCGTACTCGCCCTTATCACGCTTGTGGCTTCCACCGTCAACGGCGCCTTGGGGTACGGATTTTCTTCGATTACAGTTCCAGTTGCGCTGCTGTTTTATACCAATCGCATTCTGAACCCAGCCCTAGTGCTCGTAGAGTTGGTGATCAATGGCTATGTCCTCTTCATCAACCGCAAAAGCATCCCGACCATTTGGTGGCGCGTGGCGCCGATTCTGATCGGCCTCGTGGTCGGTGTGGCAATCGGCAGCTATATTCTCTCTCTCGTTCATCCGGCCTGGGTCAAGTTTGTGACCTACATCATGCTATTGCCGTTGATTCTGCTCCAGGCTGCCGGTATCAGAAAGCCTATCCAAGCTGAAAAAGCCATCGCGATACCGTTCGGAGTGGGCATTGGAACCTTATACTCCGTCACGACCATCTCAGGCCCTCCCCTTGCGGTACTTTTCAACAATCAGGGATATGCCAAACAGGATTTCCGCGCCGCGCTGGGAGTCATTCGAGTGGCAGAAGGGGTATTCACGGGAATTGCCTACTACTTTATTGGACTCTATAGCTACGAAAGCATGGCGATCATTCCCTATATCATTCCCAGCGTCCTGGTGGGCATTCCTCTTGGGAGCTATCTTATCCGTTTGATGGACCATGAAACGTTCAGACGGATCTGCATGGCCTTCGACGCCTTGATCGTCACATTCGGACTGTCTCGGGTTCTGACCGAATTACATCTGACTACCACATTCACCACCTACAGCATCTTCGCAATTGTAATGATGCTCAATGCCTACTTACTCTATCGATTTTTTCGAGACAGAACCGTCCCCTGAGAGAGCTCTATAGGTTCCTCACATCCGCTCCCTGTCACTCAACTCTGATCGTTCCATCTTTTCTTGTCTGAACCTACCCCAGCCACGATCTGACTCTCCTATTTATTCCTAGGTACTCACAGCTGGATAAGCGGGGGTTGGAATAGAGCGATACTCTGCCAGCAGGGCGGGAACCTGTATGGCTTCCCCTTCAAATTCTACAAACCCGATATTTTCGCACAACCTCGCCTACATAAAACCCTCCAATAAATTAACCAGTTGCGGCGTAGCGCCATGGCACATGCCTTGCTCAACCTTCAATCGTGTCGATCTTGTGCCCTCCATCGCGCAGGAAGTAGGCCATGGCTAAATCGGAGCAACACATGAGCGCTATGACAACACAACAAAACTACTTACTGTTAACCAGAGTGACAGAAACTGCCCGCAAGCCGCGACACCTAACCACTATCGTTACAGGCCTTCTTCTTTCGATCATGCCATTTTTTATTGGATGCGGGACCGGAGAGACCGGTAATCAATCGACCGTCACGGGGGGGCCCGGCAGTAGCGCAAGTGCCACTGCGTCTCTCACTTGGGACCCGGTCACAGACCCCTCAGTCTCTGCCTATTTCGTCCATTACGGTCGGCAATCACCGGGTGACGCGGGTAGCTGCACATACGAAAACTCTATCTCCGTTGACTCCTCGTCAGCCACGGTCACCAACCTGGACCCTAATACCCTCTACTACTTTACGGTCAGCGCCTATAACGGACTGGAGAGCGCCTGCTCAAATGAAGTATCGATCGTCACGGCTCCAGCTCCTATAGGAAATGAGACCACCCCTGCGACATTTTCCTGAGCGGAACGAGAACGTTGACAGGCCAACAGAGTAGGGGTCTGGTCAGCGCCACCCTCGTCTCGATCTTCTCGACAGGCAATCCAGAAACTTCCGCCGATGCACTCATGCCTTTCACCTTGCCTTGTTGCTTAATCTGGACTAGGCTTTTCTGACAGCGGCGCCTTTCAGTTGATGTGCGGTAATGTATCTGCGCTTGACCACCGCACCACAGCGAGATCGCCTCGTCAATTTTCGACTAAACCCGTCATACCGAGGTACGCGATGAAAATCGTCATAGGTCTGCTTATTGCCGTAGTCCTCATGGTTGGAATAATCCTGGCGCTACCCTTTCTGGTTGACCTCAACAAGTATCAAGACCAATACAAGCCACTCCTCGAAGACGCGCTCAATCGCAAGATTCAGTTGAAGGACATCCGTCTGACTATCTGGCCGCGGATCGGGGCCAGGGTGGCTGATTTTGTCGTCCTGGACGATCCAGCGTTCGACTCAAGCCCCTTCACCTCTCTCACCTCGCTGGACATCGGGGTCAAACTCATGCCGTTACTCAGCGGCAAGGTTGAGGTGGAAGAAATCACACTCCGTGATCCTGTTATCACAGTCATCAAGAACAAGAGCGGCGTCCTGAACATCTCGACCATCGGCCGGACAGGCGTTGAGCTGCCTAAAACCCCATCGCACGCGCCCATTCCATCGACCGAAGGTCCGCTCAAAATCCTGGCACTGTTGGCCGTGGATCGAGTCTCTATC
>JAABQN010000182.1 GCA_011391455.1 Nitrospiraceae bacterium | reverse complement strand
GCACCAAACAGAAACGCGCGCTTTTCTTCCGAAGGTCTCTTGGGCGTCGCATCGACACTGATTTCGATGGCTTGGACCATCGGTTCAATGCTTCCGGGATATCGCTTGAAGATCAGATTGCAGATGTCGTGGACCTTTGCGAGCGACGGTGGCTCCTGGATCCTGATATCGAAGGTATCGCTTACCTTCCCGGCGCCTGGGTTAACGGGGACTATAAAGCTCTTGCGAGGTAGGGCGTCGTCAATGATATTCTGTATCCACTGAAACTGGGTGACACGTTGCAACGTCACCCGGATATCGATCCAGTCGATGACGGCGCGGAACGTGAAATCCGATAGGTCCAGATCCGGCTGCAACATGGACCGGCCCGATATCCGTCGCTGCGCACCCGTGCACTCAATCTTCTGAAACTGTAGACACAGCGGTGACCGGGATGTCTTGCCGAAAGGCAGGTAGGCAGTGGTCGGCAAGCGCAAGATTGACCCCTCGGCGTGTGCGCCGGCCAGGACGGCGGGCAGAGAAAGGCAGAGCAGACGGATGATGCCAAGACGCTACCTGCGGCCCCGTTTTCGCACCCGCGGCCACACTTCCTTGAAGTGATGATGCAAAAATACCACGCATGATGCGCGGATGCTCCGCCAGAGTCCCGGAGCGGGTCGCCAGAGGGCCTTGATGGCTCTCCGGGTAAGACTTACGGCCGTCAACACGTGAGCACGCTGTGCGGCGCTCCTTCGAGTCCATTTCCGAACGCTGGTTAAACGTGTCGTTTTGTTGCAAGCGCGGTCAGGCGGTCGTCGATCACCGGCGCGGTGCTTCGGTTCGATGCTGGTGTCACCCCTCGGCGGCGGTAAACTGAAGGGGCGGAGGCCATTGCGCCGCCGAGCACAACCCTTCGGAGGGGCCATGTCGCCACAGGTTCTTATCATTGGAGGCGGGCTATCTGGTCTGACGGCAGCGCGGGCGTTGCATCTGGCAGGCATCCCGTTCCATTTGATCGAGGCGCGCGACCGCCTTGGTGGGCGCATTCTCTCGGTCGATGCCACCGGTAGTGGAGTCGGTGCATTCGACCTTGGGCCTTCATGGTTCTGGCCGGGCATGCAGCCCTCCTTCGGGGACTTCGTGCAGGAAGCAGGAATAGCTTCATTTTCACAAAGGGATGAGGGCGATCTGCTGTTCCAGCGTGGGCATGGGCCAGCGCAACGGTATCCAAGAATGCGGCAGGAGCCTGTCTCTATGCGGATATGTGGCGGCACGGCCGCGCTGATCACCGCACTGGCGCGCAGTCTTCCGCCTGGGGTGATCAGTCTCAATACCGTTGCTACGCATCTGGCCCTAAATTCTACCGGCATCGATGTGACAACTGCCGATGGGCAGGTCCTGTCCGTTGCCCAGGTGATGGTCGCGCTGCCGCCACGTCTACTGGCGGCGCAAATCGGATTTGACCCACCGATGCCCGCCGCCGTTACCCGCCTCTGGCAGGATACGCCAACGTGGATGGCGCCGCATGCCAAGTTCGTTGCAGTTTACGACCGCGCTTTCTGGCGGGAGGTCGGTCTGTCGGGCGCCGCGCGCAGCCAGGTCGGTCCCCTGGTCGAAATTCACGATGCGACGACAGCGGACGGGCAAGCGGCGCTGTTCGGGATGTGTCACTTCGGATAAGAAACCTGGAAGATTTCGTTAGTGGATACGTAATTAGCCGGAATTACATCTCTTCGGATGAATTGGCGGCGGCAATCGGCGAAAGGCCCGTTGAGCTTGCGATGGACCGAGCTCTAGATGATCTTCGGACCGGAGCGCTGCAGAAGGTGCCTATCACTATGACGAGGGCCGACCGGATGCAGGCATGCTTCGGTTTGCCGGGAATCGATGAAGCGGGCAGCACTTGTGACGGGTGTCCTACTAAGTCACCCTGCTCCAAATTCCGCAAACTTGTCGAAGACGCAGTTCTTGCTGAAACCGGACACTCTGATCCGCGACGGGAATATCATGCCCGCAAGAACCGCGAGGATGTCCAAGCGCATCGTGCCCGAAGGCGTTCTCTCCTGACTGCTACCTGAATGCTGTCCCACGACAGCAGGTCCGGGCCGCGGGTGTAAGGTGTTCCCATCTTCTCTTTTTCTTCTTTAATTAATTTGAATAAGACTTTGGGAAGCCTTACACCTATTTGAACTCGCGGCTTGGGAAGCCTTACAGCTTCTCTTATCTCTCACGCTGGGAGGGCTTACACTATGTAGCACCTCCCGGCTCGAGAGCCTTCCGGGTGCCATTACACGCGGCACTGGAACGCCTTACATTCAGAATTTCTACGCGGGCGCGAAAGTGTGGGACGGTCGAGAGCTCTCCCAGAGCAAAGTCTTCATACTGCCGCCAGGGCCTGCAACCTGCACGGAATATGGTTCACATCCGTTAGTGAAACAGATAGCGACTGAAGGTGATAAGAGATGCATATGTGAGCATCTGACTACTCGCTAAATGCAAGTTCAACCATATTATCCAGTGTTCGCTTATGTTGCTCCCATCGTGGCACTTGCTGATCAAGCAATTTGAAGAAATCTGGACTGTGGTTGTGATGTTTCAGATGCGCCAGCTCATGGATCACGACGTAATCTACGCAGTCCCGCGGCGCCTTGACGAGATGCGGGTTTAGAATGACGTGTCCAGACGGCGAACAGCTTCCCCACTGTCGGTTCATTTCCAGCAGTCTGAACGGTGGCGGTGCTTCGATCCACGACAGCTTGGCCGAAATCTCGTCAATTCGCTGCGCAAAATAATCTCGAGCCCGCGCGCGATACCACGCGCGCACACGGCCCTGTATTTCGTCACGTGCCGATGTTCGAGTTTCCACTTCTAGCCGGTTCCCCCGAAGCTTTGCGAACTTCGATGGCCTTGTAGCCACGACAACCTTCAGGATATAGCGGCGTCCGAGGTAGAGGATCTGCTCGCCTGAGACATACTCCCGCGGACGGACATGAGCGAAGCGTCCTGCCGCTTCGGCGACCTGGGTCGTGATCCACCTCGCTCGCTTCTGAACCGCCTGTTGGATCGCCTGATCTGAGAACCCCGGCGGTGCATCCACCATGACGGTCCCGTCCGGTTCCACATGGATGCCGATTCGGCTCGATCGAGCGGGGTCTTCCTGCACCGTGTAGGGAAGTCGGGCGTCGCCATAGATCAGGACGAAGGGTTTCGTCATGACAGACCTCTGGCGCTGCCTGCGCGGACGATCGTGATGACCCGTTCGATCAGATCGTTGGCGCGATCCAAGCCGCCCAGAAACTTGAAGTATCGAGGCAGGAGGGACCTGCGGATAGCCCTTCAGGATGGAATCGAAGAGCGCGATGACCTGTGCAGAAGTCCAGACGAATGGCCTTTGGATTGCAGGAAGCAGGTAGACGCGGTTTACATCGTCAATCACCGCACCGATGGTGCGCGAAGTATAGGTCATTCTCTGCCCCGAAGATCACCGGCCGTGCTGGTCGGCATAGGTCTGCCTTATGGCAGAGCCGTGGTTAACGGATCGTAAACCTCCGCCGTGTCGGAAGGTTTGCTCAATAGACTTTCGGACTTTGCTCGCACTCGTGACCCCCTGGCTTGGTCATGGAAGGTCTAGAACGGCGACAAGAACAAGTGTTCTTATCGAGCAAGAACAAGTGTTCTTATCGAGCAAGAACAACTGTTCGTGGTGAGCTGTCAAGCCCTGATGGATGGCTCGTTCCATGGAACGCAGCAACCCAGCACTTGTCGCAGCTTTCGCGTCTACTTTGCGCGATGAGCGCTTGCGTCTGTGCCTTACCCAAGAGGACCTCGCAGAGAGGGCCGAAGTTTCAGCACGGTTTATCTCCTTTCTCGAAACTGGGCGCCGTCAGCCATCCTTGAGTGCTTTTGCTGCAGTCAGCAAAGGGCTTGGACTGCCACTATCCACCCTGGCAGCCGCCGTCGAGAAGCGGCTGGAGGCCGGTGAGTGAGCTTCGCGATCGGGAGTCATTTGTCTGGATACTTCCCATGCCTTCATGACGATGGTGCCAGCCAGCCAATCTGGAAGCGCAGGCAAGAAGGATGTCATGCCCTGCAGGCTCCGATAGCGCTTTACCATAAGCGATCCTCGCCGAAGGCTATCAAAGCCCCAACCGAAAACGCACAATTCGTTGTAGCGGCGCCCTGGCGGAAACTTCCAGTGCTCGCCAATCTTCGGCTGAATTCGACGATGGACCATTCATCCGTGATCAGCCGGAAACATCGCCGCATATCATTTTGGGTCTCGAAGCCCAAACAGATCAGCGTGGAGCTTGATTGAGCCAGATTTGGGCTGATTTACCAAATTCCTTGCGGGAATCCTTCTCGATCGATATGTTTTGGTAAGATAGCCAAAAGGTGTGTGATGATGATCCGAAGTGCGACCGATCTGGGCAGCTTCATCCGCAGCCGACGCGAGGAGCTTGGGATCCTGCAGGGGGACCTCGCCAGCAGCGCTGGGGTCGATCAGGCCAACCTCTCCAAGATCGAGCGCGGAACTGCTAAGGCGACACTCGACACCTATCTGCGCCTCTGTAAGGCGCTCGGCGTCGATCTTCTGGCTGAGCCGCGCGCATGATGATGGATGTTTGGATCGAGACCCG
>JAABQN010000181.1 GCA_011391455.1 Nitrospiraceae bacterium | reverse complement strand
CAGGAGAAATGGATCGAATGCCGACTTGAACCAATGGCAATCCGTCGTCGACCACGCGGGCCATCACGCTGGCGTGGCTATAGGGGTTCCCTTGATAGGCCTTCCGCAGGTCGCCATGTGCATCGATTTGCACCACGCACAGGTCAGGATAGCGACGAGCATGGGCCCGGATGGCCCCAAGCGCTCCGGTATGTTCCCCTGTCAAAGTAACGATGAAGCGCCCAGCTCCAACGTGAGGAGTGACAAACGCGTCGATTGCATCCACCGCCTGCCGATCGACTTTGCCGTCAAGATCGAGCGAGCGGATGGTGGCAACACCGCCCCATTCCCGGTAGGGCTCACACCGGAGTGTTTCATCGTATAACTCGACTTGTTGCGATGCCTCGATGATGGCTGACGGGCCTCGATCGGAGCCCAGCACATAACTGGAGGTATGTTCGTAGGGTGCTGGCAGGACATAGACACCCGCCTGATCGGGATGGCACCAGGGCTCATCGAGACCGAGGAAGTTCTGGTCGATGCCCTCCCAACCGGCGGGAAGTGTCATGGGCGTATGCTCACGCGGCAGGGCTATCGACGCCGCTTCGGAATATTTTCTTCCGGGATGAACACGGCCAATGCGATCACCGTCGTCCAGCGGTTGGGTTTTCCGATGGCGGACTGGGTGATGTTTTGAGTTCGAACGATCTTGCCGGCCATTTTGAAGACTTGTTCCCGCTCTTTCCATGCGATGTTCGGATCGAACTCGACTCCGAGCGTCGTGGCCAACATCTGCGCCGCCAAGTCTTCCGTATATTCGCCCGTCTCTTCATCGGTTTCACCATGTGCATGGTGCTCGGACAGGTACCCATAGGTTCGACGATCGGTGGGCACCGCCAATCCAATCGACGCGGAGGCCAGGCGATTTCGTTCATTCGTTTCCGATCGCGCCATGACACAGAACGTAATTTCACCGGGGTTCAGTAACTTCTCGCCGCGGGCCCGCGGAATAATTTTGCAATTCGGTGGAAGAATCGACGACACCGTGACGAGGTTGCAATAGGCGACGCCGGCGCTACGCAAGGCTTGCTCGAAGGAGGCCAGCTTTTCTTTGTGGACTCCGACGCCTCGCGTTAAAAACATCTGAGTAGGTACCATCGTTTCTTCTCCTTAGTTCGTCCAACCAATCGGGTGACGGGCGCTTCGTTAGCTGAAATGCGCGCCCACGATAAACTTCCTACAGGCACAGGGTCGCTGTTGTACCAAGATTGGCGCCGCTTCGCAATATCCCTCGACGCTTTTTCTCCAGACTGAGGCGGAAAAAGTTGGCCAGATTTCTGAATGGTTACGATCAGGTTAAGATTGAGATCGAAAGAGTCTGATCTTCGTTTAACCGTGAAAATTCCGGCTAGGTTCCGGCAGGCGGCTTGAGGTTCAACACCAGCATGCGGGGCTCGGTCATATCTTCGATTGCGGCCTGAACCCCTTCACGCCCGACCCCGGAGTCCTTCACGCCACCATATGGCATGTGATCAGCGCGAAATGTCGGAATTTCGTTTGCCAGCACGGCCCCAACTTCAAGGTGCCGGAAGGCATGGAAAATTTTATTCACATCCTGGGTGAATATGCCGGCGTGGAGCCCATAGTCGGACTGGTTGAGCGCCGTAATCGCTTCGCCGAAGTGTCGGTACGGGGTGACGGTCACCACCGGCCCAAACACCTCCTGACAAGAGACCTTCATCGTTGGAGTGACGTGCGAGAGTACGGTCGCCTCCATCACCGAGCCCATGCGTTTGCCTCCAAGAAGCACCCGCGCACCTTGCGATACGGCCTCCCCAATCAAGGACTCGATGCGATGGGTTGCGTCCGGATCGATTAGCGGTCCGATCACTGTCGAATCGTCGCTCGGGTCGCCGGCCTTCAGCCGCGCAACTTGTAGCAAGAACTTTGTGGTGAAAAGATCTGCGATGGAATGATGGACAAAGATTCGTTGAACGGAGATACAGGTTTGACCGGCGTATCCGAACCCGCCGATGGCGCAACGCTGTGCGGCAAACTCGATATCGGCGTCGGGTTCGACAATCACGCCCGCGTTTCCACCGAGTTCCAACACTACCTTCTTTTTTCCGCATTTGGCTTTCAACATCCATCCCACGGCGGCGCTGCCGGTAAAGCTCAGGAGTTTGAATCGAGGATCGACGACGAGCTGTTCCGCCAGCTTGTTGTCACAAGGCATGATGTTGAGTGCGCCAGGAGGAAGTCCGGCCTCCAGAACTACTTCGCCCAAGAGTAATGCGGTGAGGGGTGTCTGTGGCGCCGGCTTGATGAGAATGGAATTGCCGGCGGCCAGAGCCGGTGCGACCTTATGAGCCACAAGATTCAGGGGAAAATTGAAAGGGGTGATTCCGAGCACCGGACCGATGGGAACCCGACGAAGAATGCCGAGATGGGAATCCGTCCCCGGCGTCCAGTCGAGAGGGATCACCTCACCCGGAATACGTTTTGCCTCTTCAGCCGCAATGGTAAATGTCTGTACGGCCCGATTGACTTCTCGCTTCGCATCGGTGGCCGGCTTGCCGGCTTCAGCCGTCATCAGGCGGGCAAATTCATCTCGTCGGTCATAGAGCCCGCCAGCGATTTTTTGTAACGCATGATAGCGGGCGTGCGACGGCAAGGTCTTCATTACGACGGCGGCCTCGACCGTCGATTGAATTGCAGCCTCAGCGTCGGTGGAACTCGCGTTCGACACCTCGGCGAGCAGCTTCCCTGTAAACGGATTGTTCACGGGGACAAGGGTCTCCCCGTGCCGCCACTGACCTCCAATCAAAAATGGACGTGGTTCCTGCACGAGAGGCGCCCCGCTGGTGGTGAAGACTTAGCAGGATGCTGAAAAAGTCCGCCAGCAAAAGAAGACCGTTATTTGGTTTGTCTTGTTTGTTTGGTTAAACCAGACAGACCAGATGAACCAGATAAACAAAACAAACCAGTTTGAGCATCCTGCGGGTTCGTGTTCTGTTGACCCAGGCATGCGGACCATTGGATTGCCGGCAGGCTAGCCTCGTTTTTCCGCAGCCTGTTAGTCGGCGGACTTCACTGAGGCTGTTGGGATTGGCTCAGGATCGGCAGCCTGTTGGGCGATACCGGCCTTGGTCACTAAATCCTCTGTGCCCCAATCGCGAATTGCTTCGATCGTAAAGGCCTCATAGGTGGAAACGCCGTGGCATGTCGGGCAATCCGGCATCGGCACCTTGCGATAGAAGACTTCTGACAGACAGGACATGCACATCCAATAGGGTGGTTCCCCCTCGCGTTGCGGAACGGACCAAAATGATTGTGTGACAGACATAGATAATCCTTAATGAATGATGAATGGACTGTTCTGTGCCACCGCCGTTGCCTCATGAGGATCGATGGGCTCTCCCTGGGAGCGTGGGGCAGTGGCTAACATGCGATCAATCTCCTCGGCAAACTCGTTGAACGGGACTGCGCCGGGAATCGCGACCGCCGGCTCTTTTTCAGTAGGCCCACCAACCGTTCGAATCAGAATAAAACCGGGGGTGCCATGAAAGCCCCACCGGGTCGCCTCTTGACGATCCTGGAAAATGGACTCGAGATACTGCCGCTCGTCGAAACACTTGGCAAACACCGTCTGGTCCAAGCCAATCACCTTCGCGTAACCTTTGAACAATCCCGAGTCTAAGCGGCTTCGTTCGCTGAAGAGCCGATCGTGCATCGGCCAATATCGACCCTGGGCTCCGGCACAGCGCGCTGCGACCGCAGCGTCGACTCCGACCCCCCGATCCGCTCGAGGATAGTCGCGATACACAAACCGCACTTTGCCCGTATCGATATATTTCGCCTGCAATCGAGGTAAGGTTTCCTGAAAGAACTTCGCGCAATATCCACATGTGAAGTCGGAATACTCGATCAAGGTGATCGGTGCGTCCGCGCTCCCTCTGATTCGTCCGTCATCCGTGACTGCTCCAGCGCCAGCCTGAACGGGTTGCGTGATAAACAGCAACAACACCGCTGCGGCTGTGCGAAAGATGTACGTGCCCATCATGCTTTGAGTGCGCGCTTCGCTTTTAGGCGCTCCAGCAACCCGACCATGAGGAGAGGCCAGACAGCTGTGGCATCGCTCAACACTTCGGCAAAGCGCCCACCTGCTTCCGGCGGAACGAACTTCCCCCAGGAAAGGCCTTCTTGATAGGTACAGCCGCTCAACCCGCCCAAATGGTCTGGTTCTGGACAGATGCGCACCCCGTATTGGAATCGAGGTGGCTCTACACGGAGGCCGAGCCTCGTATTGCTGATCTCAATGTAGGGGCCGACCTGTTGGGCCCAATTACGAGGCACCCCGCCCCCGATCGTAAAGATCCCACGCCGCTTGGCAGAGATGACATGGCTCGCGTAGCTGTTGAGATCGAGATAGGGATTGAACGAAGGATAGGAACGAAGAATCGTACGCAGCACATCAAGATCGCTCCCTCCCTGTAATTGCGCATGAGCCTGACCGAGATCGCGACTCATCGCCCAGGTTCCAAGATCCAGCCCCATCTCGGAATCGGTAAAGGCAGGGATGAAGACCGGGACTTTTTTCACATAAGCGCTTTTGAGAATGCCCGTTCCCTCGTATTC
>JAABQN010000180.1 GCA_011391455.1 Nitrospiraceae bacterium | reverse complement strand
CGCCGCCGGACAACGGTTCGCCGTCACCGCGTAGCTTGGAAAAGTTTGTCCCGGTCCCGGATCCGTATTTGAACAGGCGCGCTTCTCGCACCCAGAGATCCATGATGCCGCCATCGCTGACCAAGTCGTCTTCAATGGATTGAATGAAGCAGGCGTGCGGTTGTGGATGCTCAAATGCGTTGGTGGCTTTGACGACTTCACGGGTCTTGGGGTCGACGTAATAATGCCCTTGTGCAGGCCCTGAGAGTCCGTACGCGTAATGAAGCCCCGTGTTAAACCACTGAGGAGAATTGGGCGCAACCATCTGATGCGCGAGCATGTAACGAAGCTCATCATGAAAGGCATCGGTATCTTCCGGGGTCTTGAAATAACCGAAGTTTTTCCCCCAGGAGGTCCAACAGCCGGCGAGCCGTTCAAACACCTGCCGGGAATCACACTCTCCGCCAAGCTGCGGCTTGCCGTTAGGCCCGATAACCGGATTCCCCTGCTCATCTTGCTGCGGCACTCCGGCTTTCCGGAAATACTTTTGCGCGAGAATATCGATCGCGAGCTGGGACCAGGGTTCGGGAATATCGATGTTTTCTAATTTGAACACGGTCGATCCGTCGGGATTACGAATTTCCGACGAACGTTTCACAAAAGGCAGGCCTTCATAGGGACTTTGCCCACGACGTGTAAATCGGCGTTCTATTCTCACAATTTCCCCTCCCCCAGTCTTCGTAATTGGTGTGGGGCCGCGTGCGACCCCAAACAGAAATAAGTAGGCTTCAGTTTCAGTATGACTAGGTGCAACGAACGGCTAAATTCTGCCGTCTCGACGATTGATCAACCCAGGGAGCATCTACATATAGCGATCTGGGTTAATTGTCAATACCAACTGTAGTGGTTAGGCTGGGGAAACGGATGAAATCCTGTGGGTAGCCAAAAATGATTGGGAAACGCTAACTTCTAAGAATTTAGACTGACTTATCCACAGTATGTTGATCGAAAAGAGGCTAATCCCGACGTCTACAAGGATACTCAAGAATAAAAAAACTAAAATACTTGGCGTCCAAGGGTCAAAGTGGCTTCATCCACTCCCTCAACGGGAATGAACCGATTACCGATGCCGATGACCACAACCCGAGTACCAAGCACCGTAGTTTCAAACCAGCTGAGGACCCCCCAGTTTTTGCGCATGGTATGGGGCCCCACTACGCTATTGACCAGCTCCTGACTATGCCTGCGAAAGATATTTCTGACCACTGTGCCTTCCCGTTCAGGTGTGGACTGATCTATTCGATCCATAGCCTTGGTCAGCTCGGCTTGCACGAAGCTCAAATATTGATCCATGGTGGGATTCGTCAGTGCCAGCACGACCGTCACGGCTAATACCGTCACGACTAGGCTCAAGCGCAGAAGACTCATATAGGCCCGCGCCCCCCTTTGACAAACAACAGACGGATGGCTAGCCTACGCCCCTTAGATTTGTGATGGCAACCAAGCTGCCCACCTTGTTTCTATCAGGAGGATCCTCATGTTTGTCTGGAGCAAACGCCTTGTCGCAGCCTTGTTAGGACTATTTGCGCTCACATTGGGAATCCTTTTTCTCAATACAGCGCCGGATAATTCGAGCGGCCTCAAGGCTTATATGACCGGATGGATGGCCATCAACTATCTCGGCTTGATCGTGTGGGTCTTTGTCTGGATGATCGATCAAACCCGCATGCGGGGAAAAAATGTTTGGGTTTGGCTTCTCCCTTTCGTTCTGGCACCCCTTCCGACATTGATGCTGTTCGTCTTGTTCCTCCAGAGACGCCTCTCGGAGCCTGTCCGGCATTGACCGTTCTACTGTGGCGAACGATGCGCGGCCATCTGCGTCGTTCTCGGCCCGAAAAAATCCTCAACGTATTCCAGCGAATACGCTCCGGTTTTTCCGGGCCTTGCGCCGCTCATCTGGCCGCACCTCCTTCGCCTCGTCACGAACAGCCATGTCGGACAGGCTCCCAGCCGTTATAGATCAGCTGGGCCGACTTTGGCTTGCGCATCACGGTCGGCTTCTCGATCTAACTGCGTTCGGAGAGCCCACACCAGCCAGATAGCTGGTAATGAGATCAGAAACGACCAGAAGAAAAATTGCGCCCAGCCGACCATTTCGACTAACTCAGCCGACGGACGACCGGAAAATACTCGCCCGAGCGCTTCCAGCGATGAGAGCAACGCGAACTGTGTTGCGGTATAGCGATGGTCGCACAGCGACATAATCAGTGCAACAAATGCGACGGTGCCCATGCCGCCGGTGACATTTTCGATCAGTATCGACGCCGTGAGCGCCGCGTAACTCTTGCCCATCCAGGCAAGCCACATGAATCCCAAGTTTGAGACCGCTTGTAGCAGACCAAAGAGCAATAACGACCGAACCATCCCGAGCTTGGCCATTGCGACACCCCCGGCCAATGCGCCGATGAGCGTGGCTCCGATCCCAAGACCCTTTACATACCCGACCTCGCTGACGGAGAAGCCCATCCCTCCAATAAGAAATGCCGTTTGAAGCGAGGCCGCGACGGCGTCTCCGATTTTATAGAAGACGATGAGGGCGAGAAGCCCGATCACCCCTGGGCGCGTAAAGAATTCTTTCAGCGGCCCTCCAACCGCTTCGGCGAGACTCGCCGGTGGAGTACCAGGCTCTGACGGCTCCGGACTGATGAGGATCGTGACAACTCCCGCCAACATTAACGCAGCCAGCAGCAAATAGGTCATTTGCCAGCCAATGCGATCGGCCAATAGGAGGGCGCCGGCGCTCGCAAGCAACAGTGCACATCGATAGCCATTCACCCATACAGCGACACCGAAGCCCCGTTCCGGACGTAAGAGCGCATCGGTCCGATAGGCGTCGAAAACGATGTCGAGTGAGGCAGCAAGGAACGCCACCATGAAAGCCAGTATCCCCAATATTTCCGGGCGCTGGCCCGGCCCAGTCACCGCCATAGCCGCCAAGCCGAGCGCGACACTGATCTGCATCACCACCATCCATCCGCGCCGGCGTCCCAGCCAGGGAGGGACCAGACGATCCATCAAGGGGGCCCACAAAAATTTCAGTGTGTAGGGAAGACCGACGAGCGTAAAAATGCCGATGGTCTTCAGGTCGAGTCCGACAACTGTCAGCCAGGCCTGGAGCGTCCCGGCTGTGAGGGCCAAGGGCAACCCCGAGGCAAAACCCAAGGGCAACATGATGGCGATCCGCCGGTTCGCAAGGATCTGAGCGAACGAGGGTGTTTTCATCGAGCTCTACCAGTGGACATGAGGCAGTAGCATATCATCGGAATGGGAGGCGGCTCAGGACATTCTGGAAATGTAATTTGTTGAGAGGATGGAGGGGAAGGCCGAAGAGGCGCTGGAGGGACTCCCGGCGCATCGATGCTCAGCAGGGTTGTCCATTGAAGGTACAGGGCTTATAACGCGTAATATCAAAATCGATGTTTTCTTGGTAGACCCGTTCATTGCCGTTCACGCCATCCTGCTCCGGATCGTTATACATGGTGTGGTTCCACCAGTAGAACAGGGGGTGGGCCTCCGTCTGGTATACCGGGTTCCCATAGTTACTGCGGGCATATTCCTTGACTAACCGGCCCGTCACATAGTCGACTTGGCCATTCCCATTGAGTGAATACAAGCTTAAAAAGAGCCGCGCCTCGTGGTCGTAGTGCTCGTCGACTCTTGTCGCAAGGTCAGGCTCAAGGGGCAGAAGCGCCTTTGCCCATCCACCGGACACTGAGAGCAGGAGAAGCAGGGAGACCATGAAGATGGAAGCCGTTGACTGCGAAGGTGTCACAACAGACTCACGATAATGGAGTAGGCAGGCATGCGAACTCTACCATGGCCTTCCAAGGCCTTCAAGCAAGGGCAGAAGGCCACCTAGCCAGCAGGAGATCCTTTCTCCCATCGCAAGGATCTCCCTATAATGACCCAACTATCATGAAACGCGCCTCACTCCATACACTCGGCTGCAGACTGAACCAAGCAGAGACGGCGCTACTCGAAGCTCGCTTACGGCGCGATGGCTACCTCGTCGTCGAGTTCGGTGAGCCGACAGACTTGCTCGTCGTCAACACCTGCTCCGTAACAGAGGAGGCGGAACGGACCTGTCGTTATGTCATCCGCAAGACGTTGAGACATTCCCCCAGCGCCTTTGTAGCGGTCACCGGCTGTTACGCGCAGACCGGCGTCCAAGAGCTGCGCACCATTCCCGGAATCGACCTTATTGTCGGCAATCAATTCAAATGGGATTTGCCTTCATTTCTTCCAGCCCCACAGGCCTTGAAGAAACAGCCGGACCCGGAAGTGCTTCATACTCGTACCATCGACCGGGAGGATTTCACCCTGCCGGAGTACGGCGAACCTGACTCCACCAGAGCGTTGCTCAAAATCCAGGATGGCTGCAACGTGATGTGTAGCTTCTGCCTCATCCCCTTCGCGCGCGGACATGAACGGAGCCGCCTCCAAGATGATGTGATCCGAGAGGCCGAAGCCCTTGTGGCAAGAGGCTACAGAGAGATTGTGCTGACTGGTGTCAATGTCGGGCAATACCGTCATGGCGAGCTTGATCTGGTCGGATTGATTGCACAACTGGAGGAGATTGAAG
>JAABQN010000020.1 GCA_011391455.1 Nitrospiraceae bacterium | reverse complement strand
AGCGCCGAGGATATGGCGCAAATCCTGACGGTCCAACGCCTTCACGATTTTCTCTTGCGCCGCGCGATCCAGCGCGCCGATATCTGTCACCATACCGGTCACGGGATCGACGGCGCCATGGACCGTGACGAAGCAGTCCCATTCGTGGCCTTGATTGCTTTCTTGTAGACCCATGAACGAGTAACGGCGCGTGATGCTGGCGACGTCGAGCCCCGCTGCCGCCGTCATCTCGGCATAGAGATCTTCATCCTCATATAGCCGAATCGCGTGGAGCGTACCGATGGCTTTTTGCTGATCCAGCTTGCCCCAGAGAACACGTGCCAGGTTTTCCGATGTGGGAATCCTGTTTTTGAAATAGGGCATATCCAAGTTCAAATTCTTATGGTCAAATTCTTCGAGCACGTTGAGCAAGATGCGCTTCAGATCGAAGAGATTCACGACCATACCGGTCTTCGGGTCCACCTCGCCTAAGACCGTCACCTCGACGATGTAGTTATGCCCGTGGGCCGGCGGGTTGTAGCAGAGTCCAAACACTGCGCGGTTCTTGGCCTCATCCCATTCAGGCTTGTAATACCGATGGGCCGCCGCAAACTCGATGCGTTTTGTCAATAAAACGGTAGACATAGTTTCCAGTTCTGAGTTCTAAGTGCTGAGTTCTGGGTTCGAAGCTTCGTCCAATCGGGCAACTCAAAACTCAGCACTCAGCACTCAGCACTCAGCACTATTGTAAGTCAGAGAGCCATTCCTCGCGCATACTCCCAGGCACAGGCGTTTCAGCATGGTACTCGCGATGGTGCACCGTCAACGTGACCGACTGTCGCAAGTCGGCGAACGAAGCTATCATCGACGCGGTCGGCCGGAATCGGACGAAATGCACCGCGCTGATTTTGGTTTCATGACTGTGGCCGCCTTCGAACTGCCCAAATACCTGTTCATTTCCAGCGCGGATCGCAACGGTTTCGCCATGATCGAGCCCCATGAACACATCGAGCCATTCTTTCATCCGCTCCTGCTCTGTAATTTCGATCAGCAACGTGGCGCTCAACTCACCGGATTCCGGCATGAGGGCATTGTAGACGTCCAGTTCGTCCTGGATTTTGCGAGGTTCAAGAATATACTCGACCCGGATCATCTCCTGGGTCTGAAACCGCAGCGTTTCACGATTTTCGAAAATGAGCGTGACAAGCGGCCCGACAGAAATCCGGCGCCGCTGTTTGAGCGCAATGATCTGGGAGCGGAACTGCTCCCGCTGGCGCTCATAGTCAGCTATAGACAACAGATCAGTCTGTATCAGTTGCTTCATCGTCTTTCTCTCGCACTTCCCGAACGTGCCGCTTCTCCAACATACTCCCGCTTACCCCTTTACCCCTCACCTTTTACGCCCCCAATCCATAGGCGTCGCGCACAATTTGAATCGGGTGCTGCGTCGGCCTGCCGCCGGCATGGGCCATGGCGCCGGCCTGATCCAGCTGCAACGCCGCCAACGGGCAATCGGACGCGAGGAGGTCCGCCGGAGCCTGTTCAATCGCTCGAACGGCCTTCTGCGCGATCAACATCGAAAGGGGAAAGAACTCCGTCTTGGCGGACCATGAGCCATCGTGACCGGAACACTTTTCGATCACCTCAACCTGCGCACCGGCGCACTCCATGAGTTCCTTGGATTTAAATCCGATGTTCTGATCCCGCAGATGGCAGGGCACCTGATAGGCCACTCGGCCAGGCTTCCGCTGAAAGTCCATAGCCAAGACGCCTTCACGTTTCAACTTCATGAGATATTCGCTGACATCGAACGTCCGTTCCGCCACACGCCGCACGTCGTCGCCCCCGACAATCTCGGGATATTCCCGCTTCCACATCAGACTGCAACTCGGCACCGGCGCGACAATGTCGTAGCCCTTCTCCACCCAGGGTAAAAATGATGCGACATTGGCCAAGGCGGCCTGCTGAATCGCCGCCGCATCGCCGATATCGAACGAGGGCATGCCGCAGCAACGCTGTTCGGGAAACACGACATGCACACCGTTCTTTTCGAGGACTTGGATCGTCGCTTTGCCGATATCCGTCGCTTGATACGTGACCATGCAGCTGCCAAAAAATGCGACCTTTCGCGGCGCGGATGGCGGAATCTGCGACTTTCCCCGGCGCTGCCACCAATGGATAAACGTCTCGGAGGAAAATCGCAAGACCTGCCGATCCCGATGCACACCGATCCAGGATTCGATCACCCCACGAAAAAACCGGAGACTCAGGGTCCAGTTGGCAAGAGGAGCCAGGAGGCTTCCGAGGGCGCCGATCATATCCGTCTTAATCAACAACCGATCCCGCCAGCTCACGCCGCGTGTTACGGCCAAATGTTTCTTCCACGCGATCATCAAGCGGGGAAAATCGAGGGCATACTGATGCGGCGGCGTATAGGGACAGTGGTTGTAGCAGAGTTTACAGTAATAGCACTCATCGACGATCTGATGGTGGTCGCTCGGCGTAAGCTTGGCGACGTCACCCTCATACCGGTCGATGCCGCCGAGCAGCGTGTTGAACGACGGACACAAATTGAAGCAGCGCCTGCAGCCGTCGCAGACTTCATAGATGCGCTGCGTGTTTTTCTGAAGTTGCGCGGGATCGATGGGGTTGATCAGGCTTAAGCCATTCATGGGTAGGGGAACCAGGCTCTCAGCCATCAGCCGTCCGCAACCCTGGTCACGTTTCTTCGGTTCATCTGGTGTATTGTGTTTCTCTGGTTTGAAACGGACAAACCAGATAGACCAAACAAACGAGACAGACCAAATGCACGATGAACTGATCGCTGACGGCTGAACGCTGAAGGCTACTTCTCAGCCCTGCTTCAGGCTTTCGAGCCCCTTCGTGAAGCGATTCGCATGGGACCGCTCCGCCTTGGCGAGCGTCTCGAACCATTCAGCGAGCTCAGCGAATCCCTCGTCCCGAGCCGTTTTGGCCATGCCAGGGTACATCTGCGTGTACTCGTAGGTTTCGCCTTCGACCGCCGACTTCAGATTGGCTTCGGTATTGCCGATCGGCACTCCGGTCGCCGGATCCCCGACTTCCTTCAAGAAATCCAGGTGCCCGAACGCATGACCTGTTTCTGCCTCGGAGGTATCGCGGAACAAGCCTCCAATATCGGGGAAGCCCTCGATATCCGCCCGCCGGGCGAAATAGAGATAGCGCCGATTGGCCTGTGACTCCCCGGCAAATGCACCCTTGAGATTGTCGTGGCTCTTGGTCCCTTTTAAAGTCTTCCCCATCGTCTCCTCCTTATGCTTAGAAATCGTGCCGTCACTACCGCTGGGATCTTATCACTATGCCCTCGGTGAATAACATAGCGGTCTTCGTGGAATCAATGGCTCCTTTGGTCTCTTTGGTCTATCTGGTCTGTTCGGTCTCTCTGGTTTATCCCGTTCAATAACCAGACAGACGAGACAGACCAGATAGACGATTTTGTCATCCGGCCGGTCGATACTGCGGCAACTCCGGCTCCATCTCTGCCAAGGACTTGTATGCTCGGTCCTTCGCGGACAAAATGGGTGTCGCAATCGGCCAGGGAATGGCAAGGGCCGGATCGTTCCACAGGATGCCGCGTTCGTCGCCCGGCGCATAATAGTCCGTACACTTATACAAAAACGACGCGCGATCGCTGGTCACGCAGAAGCCATGCGCACAGCCGGGCGGCACATAGACTTGGCGCCGATTCTCCGCCGAGAGCTCGGCTCCATACCACCGGCCAAAGCTCGGTGACCCCTTTCGGATATCCACCACGACATCGTAGACGGCCCCGTCGGTCACCATCACCAGCTTCCCCTGGGCATGCGGCTCTTGATAGTGGAGCCCGCGCAATGTCCCCCGCAAAGACTCTGAACAGTTATCCTGCACGAAGGGGCCTGGAATGCCGGCATCCGTGTACCGGCTTGCATGGTAGGTCTCAAGAAAGAGCCCACGGGGATCGCGGAAGACATGCGGTTCAATCAGCACGACGCCTGGGATATCGGTTTTTGTGACCCGCATGCTGGTATCTCTAGTCTGTCTGGTCTGTCCGGTTTATCTGGTCTGTCTGGTCTCTGGGTTATGTCGTCTGTCTCGTTGCTTGGTTGAACCAGATAGACGAAATAGACCAGGTAAACCGAATAGACCAGATTTAACCCGCTGCCGGGCTTTCGGGATCGACGATCTCAGGAGGTTCGGGGTACAATTGCCCAAGCCTGTCGATCAACGGCTTCGCTTCCGGTGTGCTCCGGTGGGTCGGCTCGCTCACCGGATGGTCCCAGGTGAGGGCGCGAATGCCGGCGTCTGCCAGTAGCGAGCGAATCGTCGATAAGCAGGCTTCCAGCGTTAACTCCGTGCCTTCGCGAAGATCGAGCACGCGTTCCTTGGGATCGGTCGGCGGCGCCTCGGTATGGGTGAGCGCCCAACAACGGTCGAAAATAGTGGCTCGGAGTTCCGGCGAAACATTGCACGTCGAAAGATCGGCCGTGCAGAGGGCCGACACGAACAGGACGAATTGCAAATCCGGCATTCCGGAATTCTGGATATCAAGCGACGGCATGGCCGAGCATTATCGATGGCGACCGGCACGGAGTCAACGGGTGAAGGGCCCCAGCGGTAGAGAAAAGGTTCAGGTTAAGGCTAAGGCTAAGGGTGAGATGAGGAAAATCAGATCCTTGCTCAACCTTAACCTTGACCTCAACCTGCTTCATTCAATCAGGAGTGTCCGACTATGATTACCATTTCGCTGATGGGTCAGCTTCAAACCGCCGATGGAGAACGGGATCTCGGCTGTGAAATTCCCTCCCCCATGTCCGTCCGCCAGGTGATCCAGCGGCAGGGCATTCAATTGCGCCATCTCCTCCAACTCATTCGCGAGAAGAAAGTGCTGGTGACCATCAATAAGAAAATCGCCAGCGAGGACTCGCTGGTTCAGGACGGCGACGCGATCAGGCTGGTGGGGCACGACGGCATGGGTGGAACGGGGTTAGGCCCCTCGATGTAACGAGGCTAGCAGATTTCGGAAGCTCCGTTTAGACAAAACACACCGCTGAAATCTCACTGAATACCTCTGATGCCACAGTACGCAGGATGCTCAAAAAGGCCGTTCAGCAAGGCCGCAGCGAGCGAAGACCGGAGGCGTACACTCTGGGGTACGTTGAGGATCTGAGCGACGCGAGAACGATGCTGGCGGACTTTTTCAGCATCCTGCCAGAAAAGTACAGGGCCGGTGCCCCGCTCGGGGAACCGGCCCTGTCACTCGTTCTGCACGCGGCGTGATTGAGACCGCTGCTTACTTCTTTCCGAGGATCGCGTCCTTGGCGGCTTTGGCCACGCGGAACTTGAGCACACGCTTGGCTGGGATCTTGATGGCCTCACCGGTCTGTGGGTTCCGTCCCATGCGGGCCTTGCGGTTTGCCAATACCAGCTTCCCGAGCCCAGGAATCACAAACACGTTCTTCGCTTCCTTGTAGGCCAAGGCGGCAAAGTCGTCCATGAGCTGGACGGATGCCTTCTTGGTCAGCCCGGTCTTCTGGGCCAGATAATCGGCAATCTGCGACTTGGTCATTGATTTAGCCATGCGAGTAACCTCCTTAAAAAAAACGGTGATGGTGAAATGTAATAAACTCGCCCCTCGTGACTCCGCTCAGACTCAATGAACATTCATGAACGAATAGTCGTATCGCTGGAAGCGGCGAAAACCTGCGGGAGTCTATCCAACCGCCCGGTGGCTGTCAACCAGAAAAACACAAGCCAGGCGTAGGGAAAAGCCTTCACTGCCTTCTTGCAGTTTCAAGACCAACCGTCGTAGAGTACCGTTGTCCAGCATATTTCTGAACCATTATTGCCGTACCTTAGAGTCGCTAGCATGGCAAAAGAACTCCCGATTCTGCCATCAACCGCCCAACCGTCCGACGATGCAGAGGCAGAACAACCCCAGTATTCTCGCGTGTTTTGTCAGAAGGAAAACTCTCCCCCCATCCGCCTGCTCATAGAATTTCTCAAGTCACGCGGTCAGACTCCGATCACTCCGCCGAACATGGACGACAGCATGTTGGATGAATGGGCCTGGGTCCAGGTGACACTCGGATACGATCGCAACCGAAAACCGATTCAGGTCGTGTGCGCCAGGGATCGAGGCACCTATCAGGATGAGTTCGACAAAGAGAAGAAGCTGTTCTTAACCCTCCTCTCCGCTAACGACGACTTCGAAGCAGGACTCGTGCGTGCGTTTGTGGAACGCTCGCGGTTTGTGCTCACGACCCGGTTCGCCCAGAATGATATGACCGATGAAGGTTATGATTTCAACGGATGGATCTTGGAGTTCTACCAGGAACAGTGCAACGGGATCGTCCAGATCGACAACCAGGGCTTCTACTCGCCCAAAGGCGATCTCATCGTCGATCTTTCCGTCAAAATAGAATGAGCCGCCGTGGCAGGAACTCCCTCCAACCCTCCTCCGCTTTATCAAAAAACCGACCACTGGTTCCAGCGGGCCACCGCCGCCCTGTTGGGTGAAGTTCCCTGCAAACTCGGCTGCACCAGCTGTTGCATCGGCCCCTTTCCCATCACCCTCCTCGACGTCCAGACCCTCCAAGAGGGACTCGCCGGCCTTTCGCCGGATCACCGCCATCGCATCGAACAGCGCGCCATCGAACAGACCGCGGCGATGGAAGCCTCCTTCCCGCAACTGTCCCGCACTCATCTGCTCGACCATTGGGCCGATCAGGATATCGACCGGTTGGTCACAGAGTTTCACCAGCATCCCTGTCCGGCGCTCGAAACAGATGGACGCTGTAGCGTCTACGATCACCGTCCCCTGGCCTGCCGATCGATGGGCATCCCGACAGAAGATCACGGCCTGGCCCATGGCGCCTGCCAAGTCCAAACCTTCATCCCGATCCTGCGGCTCCCCTCCTCATTCCGAAAGGAAGAAGATCGCCTGGCACAGGAGGAAGCAGCAACCCTGGACGCGCTTCGCCAAAACACCGGAACGACAGGAGAAGAAGTATTCCTGCCTTACGGGTTCATACGCCGCGAAACTTAGACAAACCCGGTTTGTCTGGTCTGTCTGGTCTATTCAGTCTGTCTCGTGTATTGAGTTAAACCAGATAGACGAGATAGACCAAATGAACAAGACAGACTGACAGTCTTTTCCAACATCCTGTGAGGCTAGACAGAGGCCAAAATCCTATGCTACTGTCACCCCCCTTGGTTGCGGGAGCGCCTGTAGCTCAGCTGGATAGAGCATCAGCCTCCGGAGCTGAGGGCCACAGGTTCAAATCCTGTCAGGCGCACCAGCAAACAAGCAAGGGACAGAGCCACACAAAATATCCGCCACATACATACCCGGTGGGCCGTTAGCTCAGTTGGTAGAGCAGCTGACTCTTAATCAGCGGGCCGTAGGTTCGACCCCTACACGGCCCACCAAACCTCGCTTCGTTCGTGCCGTTCGCCTAGCTATCAGGGCAAACGGATACACCCCTCCTGTAGCCGTCGATTGTTATCATTTATGAATAGTCCAGGCTAGAAGATCCATATGCAGGCCACACCACGCTTGATCCCGCTGCCGCTCTACACACAAGTGCTCATCGCTGTGGCTTGTGGCGCGGTGCTGGGAGTGGTCTTTGGTCAAGAGCCCTATCTGGGCGGCTTAAAGAACGAGCATTTGGGCTGGCTCGGTCTGCTGCTCGTCACGCTGTTGAAGACCCTCGCCATCCCGCTCATCTTCTTTGCGATCCTCGATGCGCTCATCCGCACCAGCCTCCCGCTACGTCAGGGGACCAAGCTGCTCCTCATCTGTCTCATCAACGTCTCCGTGGCCATGACGATCGGTCTCGTGATCATGAATACCTGGCAGCCGGGCCTAACCTGGTACGGCCACGTCGACGAATTGCTAAACGTCGTGCCAAGCCCTAAGCCATCGGCGGGCGCCGCTGCAACAGTGCAGACCGGGACGCAGAGTCCGATCGAATACCTCGCGTCCTATATTCCCCGCACCATCATGGCGCCGTTTTCGAGCGGCAACATCATCGGAGTCGTCCTCCTCGCCCTGTGCATCGGTGCCACGCTTCGCCGCCTGCATGGCAATGCAAATCAGGGTCGTGGAGTCGTTCATACCCTCGTGCGAGTCATTGAGCGCATTTATTCGTGGCTCGTACAAATGCTCGGATGGATCATCCTTGCAGTGCCGCTCGCCGTCTTCGGCGTCGTCGCCCAGGTCGTCGGCAAGGCGGGCATTGGCGTCTTCGTCGTCCTCTGGATCTTCCTCGTCACCATGCTCGTGGGACTCGCCATCCATGCCCTCGGTTACTACCCGCTCGTCGCCTGGCTGATAGGGAAGAAGTCGCCGAAGGTCTACATCGGACAGGGGGCCGACGCGATCATGACCGGCATATCGTGCAACAGCAGTCTCGCCGCCGTGCCAGTCACCCTCCAGTGCCTCGATCGCATGCAGGTCTCGCCTCAATCGGCGCGCCTCGCGGCCTGTGTCGGCACGAACCTCAACAACGACGGCATCACCCTCTATGAAGCAATGGCCGCGCTCTTTCTTGCGCAAGCGCTGGGCTACGACCTCTCGATGGGCAGTCAGGTGTTGATCGTCGTTGCGTCAATGATTGCGGGGGCCGGCGTGGCCGGCATTCCGGAAGCCGGGATGATCGTGTTGCCGCTCGTCCTCTCAGCCGCTGGCTTGCCGCCTCATGTCATCGGTGCAGCCATTCCACTCATCATGACGGTGGATTGGATCATCGCCCGAGCCCGCTCCGGCGTGAACGTCCTGAGCGACATGCTCGTCGCCATCCTCCTTGATGTCGGGCGTGTCACACCCGCGACGGAACAGGCCGCGCTTCAATCCCAATCCGACGTCACGACTCCCACAGAGCCCCAGCCCTCCTGAAGAGAGGGATGGTCTGTCTGGTCTATCTCGTCTGTCTTGTCTATCCGGTTGGCCGGAACGGCGAACCAATCAGAGGAACCAAAGAGACCAGACAGACAAGACAGACCGAATAGACCAGACAGACGAGACAGACCAAATAAACCAATCGCGCTTATCGCCGTAAGAAGGCGATCCACCGCCACAGGTTCAGCAGGCTCGCGAGGGAGGCCGCCACGTAGGTCAGTGCCGCCGCGGTGAGGATGCGGCGGGCTCCCTGCTCGTCTTGAGGCGACAGGTAGTTTTTTTGCTGGAGTATCGGCAGTGCACGTCTGAAGCTGGCGTCCCACTCGACCGGAAGCGTGACAAGGTGCACAAGCGTGGCGATTCCCATCGTTGCCATCCCGGCAACCAGGACAACGACACCCGCCACAGGGGTCTGTGCTAATGTTGCCGCGATGGGAATGCCCAGCATCACGATCCCTCCGAGCTTTTCCGCCCCCTGTGCGACCCGCACCAGCCGCGTGCGCTCCGTGAACGGCTGATAGCCCGCCTGGTCTTGAATAGCATGCCCGACTTCGTGGGCGGCGACGGTGATCGCGGTGAGAGATTTTCCATTGAATTTATCGGGCGTCAGACGGACCGCTTTCATCTCAGGGTCGTAATGGTCACCCAGTTCGGTTGCTTCCACCTTGATGTGCTGCATGTCTAACTGATCGAGCAGGTGCCGCGCTAACTCCGCTCCCGTTCCCGGATAGTCGGGACGAGGCACACTATGCCGGGCAAACACCCGCCTGGTCCATAGTTGCGGACCAAATACGACGATACCGACAATGATCAACAGCAGGACTAGCCGCACCCTATACTCCCCTCCCCTCTCCCCCTGTCAGGCGAGGCACTCGACCAAGGCCATCGGTACACACATGTGTGGGATCAATCCCTTGTTCCCTTACGATAGCACAGTGGATGGATGGAAGAGACAGGTGGCGAAGGACCGCGGAAGATTGGTGGAAAGACTCGGTGATACCCCGGATCGGCGAAGCGCTGAGACGGAGCTACGAATTGGTGAAAGAAAAGGGAAGCCTACGTCGATAATCCGTGAACTGTTCCGGGTTAGTAGAACGCCTTGGTGAGACTGATCTGCATCACGTGCCGATCAAACGCAAAGGTGTTGCCGCCGAACTTGTTGTCCACATTCGAGTAGCTGTAGTGTATGCCGAGAAACATCTCGGGCGAAAACTTATAGACTAGTCCGCCGATCCCCGTGACCGACATATAGGAGATCCCGGAGCCCGCCGACGCGCCGATCTGCTCCCCGCGGCCATAATTGAGATTGGCGACGGCCTGCAGTTCCGGAATCCCGGTCTGTTGCGTCAGCGTGACCGACACCACATGCGTGCGGAGCGCCTGCGCCTGAAATTGAAACGAGGGGCTGACCCCGAGCCCGTACGCCACAGCCATGGTCGTCGTGCGATCCTTCCAGATCACCGCCAGATCGCCCACCGGCGCCACGATGGACGCGGACGTCGCCCCCCCCAGATCCCGCTGCAGCACGGTCGCCCCGGCTTGCCCTTTCAGGCTCAGAAGCGGCGTGAACGTGCGCTCCCACCCCACAGTCCCCCCCCGCATCGTAAAGGAGCCGATGGGCTGCGAGGTGAAGTCATATTCTGTATTGACCGCGGTGACACTCAGGAGATCCTGCGGCGACGCCTGCAGCGAGAGCCCGGCCGTATAGGTCTGGTATTTGCTATTGATCAACACGGGTTGCTGCACCTCCGAGGTCCCATAGCGGATGAAGCCGTTCGCATAGCTCCCGATCAGGTTGACCGTCTGGGTGAGGGGGAGCGAGAGATCCGTCCGGGCCACATTCCGGCTCACCGAGGCGCGCCCGACTTGAAAGCCGCGCGCAAACGGATTCGCGCTGCTTCCGGATAGATCCCCGATTAAAAACGCCGGGGCCTGTGGGGAATAGACGTACATATCCGAGGCCGTCAACGAGGCCCCCTGCCACCAGCGATTCAGCAATTTCCCCAGATCCAGGGCAATCCCGGTATTGGCGCCGACATAATTGAGCGTCGGATTCTTGGCGTAGTACTCGCCAATGGCCCCGGCCGTCGCGTTCACCGTGAACGACTCGCCGACATAGTATCCGCGGACTTGGGGCACTGCCGTACTAACAAAATCTTCCCGGTCGAGCCCCGGGGTTTTGCGCACAAAGAACACGTTACTGTCATAACGCTGTCCGATCGAGATGGATGGAATCACCTGGAAGCCCTCTCGCATTTGCACCATACTGGGATCGATGGCCCCGCCGAAGGGGGTCCCCGGAATCGTGCCCGCGCCGAGCCCGGCGGTGCTCCCCGCCCCCATCTGCTGCGCCTGGGCTCCGGAGCCGAACCCGACCATGAGAGCAACCAGCCCGCCCAGCGCCCATGCAGACCGCAAGATGTTATTCAATTAGATACCATAATCGCGTCGCCGATCCGAAGAAAGAAATTGCCTGGGACAGGGCCGTTGAGGAGTTCTTATACAAAACAATGTCTGCCTTAACGGTGATGGAACAGTTTTCAGGCTATCCTAAAATGCACAGATGTCAAACAATCTGATAAAACGAGTGGGGTTAACAGACGGCAGCAGCTATATGCCGCTGTACAGGTCTGGCGCCATTGTAGGCCACCTTTCTGCCGACAAAGATTCTCAGTTGAGTTGAAGGGGACAGGTAAATCGGTGTGCTGAGGGTTGGACCGCTTTCATAAAAATGCTGGCGTCCAGACAACCAGGGCAGATTGATTCCCGAGCGGAAGCCATTTCCTCTGGAGACTGTGGCTTCCTCGATGGACATATTTTTCGCATAGCCCGTCACTCATCGAGGCTCGGACGAAGCATGAAAGGTCCATAGACCAGGGCAAACAACAGATAGGCCCCACTCCAACTACCAGCCGCCAGACCCAATATGAGATTGGCCGGGAGATCTGTCATCGGCCCGAATACCCTCAGCACAGCGCCCAGGTTGACCAGCATATAGATGAGGACCGTCAAAGGGCTCGCATGCCGCGGCCGCCCCGTATGGCCCAGGCTGGCTCGGGTCATCACCGCCAGTGTCATCGCGCCCACTGCGCCGCTGGTAAAAGCATGCACCGCATCCTCTTTCGGAAGGCCAATCCCGAGGATTGAGCCTCCCAGAATGAGCAACGACAATGCGAACCAGCCATAGCCAACATGCAGGATGAGCACCAACGGCTCACGCCATGTGGCCCAGCCGTACCAGCGTGCCAGACGACCAAGATTGGCCAATCCGGCTAGCGCGAATAGCCAGCCTGTTATTATGGAGGAGGGCTGAACAATCCAGGATAGAACGGCGAATCCTACAAGTGCGATCGAAAGACCATCGTAACGGGAAAAGGATGTAGGCCGTTCAACCCTGCCGGAATTTGCCAGAAGCTCGCCGGTAAAGTTGGGGATGAGGCGCCCACCGATCAGTGTCAGCAACAGCATCACCATCGCGAGCGCCATGCGTTCAGAAAGATCTGTCTCCGCCCCGCCCAGTGAAAGTACGTGGAACAGGATGTTGGCGCCGGCCAGCAGACTCACCAGCACCCCCATCGGCGCACGATCCCAGTTTTTCGACGCGATAATTTCTCGCCAGACCAACCCCGCCACCGCGACAAGAAATCCTACATCGACGATGGCTGACACGAGGGGCGTGAACCATGGAATAGCGATCAGCGCACGTCCGGCCAGCCAGAGGGTAAAGAGCGACATCAACTCAGGCCCCCGAATCGGCGGACGATCGGTCCAGTTGGGAATGGCCGTGAGCAGAAAACCCGTGATCACTGCGGGGAGAAAACCGAAGACCATCTCATGCACATGCCAATCCCGAGCCGGATAGAGAAAATTCGAGTGGCCGACTTCGGCAAACACCAGAATCCAGACAGGGATCGCCACGCCGGCAAATAATGCGGCGCCAAGAAAAAATGGCCTGAACCCGTACGAAAAGAATGCAGGCCCCCGGTAATTTGGGGCTTCGCTCGCCTGTTCAGCCATGGATTCGATCCTCAATGCTCAATTCGTGAGAAACCTGGCACTGGTCAATGCGTCCTGCCTGAGCAATCCAGACGGATTTCGTGCCAAGCTACGTGCGGCGAGCGGCCCTGTCAACGGATGGTTGATCGCATGTCAACCCATCAGAGGTTGAAGAAACTCTCTATTTAATGGGAAACTGCCGACAACACCAGAGCGGATTATTTGTCCATCCTTATCTCGGCGTGAAATGCTGTGAACCCTCACTCCCGCATTGACAAAGTGGTTTCTACCGGACCAGCGCTACGGCTCCTAGTCCTATCGGATATTGATGACTGGGATTTTGGCCGGCGATTGAAAGAATGCGGCCATAATATTGTCGCCTGGGCGCGCCCTAAGTGGAAGCAAGGACCCAAGTGTGGCGCCCTTCGTCATGCGATCAGAACGGCCGTCAGAGCTATTTTGTGCCTGCCCAGACCGATAGGGCGCATTACACCGCAATTCGATGCCTGGAAATGGCTGGATGAAGAAAAGATACCGCGGATACCTTGCCCCAACGTGAACGATCCGAAATTTGTTGAGTATGTGAAGGGCTTGAACATTGATCTTATCGCTGTCTATTTCTTCCCACAGATTTTAAAGCCGGCCATGCTCCAAACCCCCAGGTTGGGGGTCATCAATTGTCACCCCTCGCTGCTCCCTCGATACGGAGGACCACATCCGGCATTTTGGATGCTCAAGAATGGTGAATCGATCGCAGGGGTCACCGTTCACATGATGACGGAAGGAATCGATACAGGGGCTATCGTCGCTCAACAAGAATTGCTGATCGGAGAGAACGAAACGAACGGGCAATTGACGCAGCGGCAACACCGTGCAGCCACGACACTTTTGACTGAAGCCGTCAATGCCATGGCGCAAGGAACCATCGCTCCCAAGCCACAAAACATCGCGGAACGCAGCTATTTTGGAAAGATGAAAGCGTCCGACACCGTTGTCGATTGGAACGGGTCTGCAAAACAAATTGCAAACCTGTGGCGCGCGCTACAACCCTATGAACCTCTCGTGGCATGTCTCAATGGCATCACCATCAAGATTTTCGATGCACACCATCGAGAAGGGCCTCCGTCAGGGAGAGCTCCCGGAGAAATCATGTCCAAGCAATCGGGGAAGCTCCTCGTCCAGACCGGCAACGGGTATTTCGAGATCCGGTCCTATGAAATTGAACCGTTTCACGGTTGGATCAATCGTCTTCTCCAAGCGTTCCTGCTGCCTGTCGGCAGCCGTTTTGACCACTGCCCCGTCGGCAGTGGGGCTGGCATATAAAGGAATCTCATGAACAGACTATGCCAACCAGGCGGAATCAAGGATCTCACCGCTACTCAGCGCATGACACTGACAGTCATCGCTTCATTCGTCTGCTTGATTGTTAGCTCGTTATCGGTCAACGCTGCCCAGCCACTCAGGCCATCCGATAAAAAGTCTTTCAAGACAATCCCTTTCGATCCGGCGCCCCCGGAAGCGCAGCGGCATGAACTCGAACGGGTGGTCGCCCTCTGCATAAAGACCGTTGGAGAAGAATTACCGGGCGGCCATTTCGAAGCCTCTGTGGACGGCGGTATCGTCAATAGTGTCGGCATCGACAGGGAACGATTTAAGTTTTGGAAGTGTATGATGGAGAGCGGACACCCGCTTGCTCCAATCAACAAGTAGAGTAACGCAACACCATTGAACGCAGCCCATGAGTGACAACCGCCCCAAGTGTGACACTATGACCCCCAAGGCTCTCTTTGACTGCGGACGTGAGAGGTAGATGGCATGACAGGCTTGAAAGTTTTGATGGCACTTCTCCTGGCAACCGCTATACCTATTGCGACAGGGATGTCGATGTTGCGCGCTGAAGATACGACACGTATCCAGGTGCAATTGGCACAGATGCCCCAGACGTCACGAAAAAATCCAGTCCTGGAAGATTCACAAATGGTGAAGCCTACGCAGAAGGAGCGAGAGGCTATCCACCAAATGCTTGCAACTAAACCACGCCAGAAGACTCTGAAGAATGCTGATAGGAAGTACCTGAAGGGACTGCTCGACAAGGCAGCATGGATTGGTTTCGAACGACGAATTGTGCATGAAATGTGGTCAGAGATGAGCGGGAAGGAGTGGCGCGATACGGAGAGGCCTTAACCCGCATTATGACAACGTGGAATCGGCACAATGAAGTGGGTCGTCTACATTCTGGAATGTTCGGACAACAGCCTGTACACCGGCATCACCATTGATCTGGAGCGACGACTGGAAGAACACAGAACGGGCCGGGGCGCAAAGTACACGAAACACCGAAGTCCGTTGAAGGTGCGGTATACCGAACATCGACGCACCAAAAGCGCGGCACTCACACGTGAAGCCGCGATCAAATCCCTCGCCCGCTCAGAAAAACTGGCACTCATCGCCACTCAGCCCGCAACCTGGCTCTCTAAGCCAATCGAGGGGCCGTTGACCAAGCCTCTCCATCGGCGTACCATCATCACCTGACGTTCCAGTGACGGTGGCTGCTGAACCTTCCGCACGCTACTACTCGTCATCCCGCGCGCGGATCTCACACAGCCCCTGCACTCCTACGCCGAATCTTTTCAGAACGCATCACCGCATGAATTCTGGCCCTTTTGAACGAGGGTTCATAATGGTGACTGTCAGCCGCCGAGCCCTCCATCCCCTCTTGGCGCCGATCCTTGCGCCAACTGTCTGTCCCACGCTTACATCAAATCCAGTTCCGACCGGTGAGACTGCGTCCTTGCTCGACACATCATGCGAACGAGGAGTTCGGCATGATCTATCCAGGACCGAAAACCACGCTGCCAATGGGAGGAGGTCCTATTTGAAATTGCGGTGAACGTCCGAACATCAGAGGGAGGGTCTGATCATGGCTTCACATACACCTGTGACTGATCGCATTCTCGGAACAGTCCAACGCACGCATGGGTGCGACCTGGATACCTTGACGAACAGTCTCACCGACCTGTCCTGGGGCCAGGTCTTTCTTGAAGTCGATCGGCTAAGCCGGGAAGGACAAATACTGGTAACACTCGGCGCCGGAGGCCGCTACCTGATCCGGTTGCCGGATCACGACAGAGAATCCGAGAACAACCTCGTCCGTTCCTGATCGACGAAGGGGGCTGAGCACAGGGTTACGGGGACGCGAGGTTCCTCATACTCTTTTTCACACCCGTGGGGTATGCCTGGTTCCCTATCCCCACCTCTCAACTCTCTCATTTCTCTTTTCAGAGGGCGGCCTGTTTGGTCTCCCACTGCGCGCGTCCAACGAGGGCCTTCCATTTTCCTCCACTTCACCCTAAGGGAGTCGCCAGACTGTCCTTCACTGCGCGCATCGAACGAGCACAGTTTCATCGTGCGCGTTCTGCGAGCAAGAAGGATGGTCTGGCG
>JAABQN010000179.1 GCA_011391455.1 Nitrospiraceae bacterium | reverse complement strand
CCCCCTTCTGCGTCAGGAATATCTGCCCCGCATGACCGTGCCATCCCATCCATGGGCTTCCGTTATCATCCCCATCAAGGATGAGCGAGATAATCTCGTTCCACTGATTGAGGGGCTCCTGGCAGTCATGGACTCACATGCGACCTCGCGGACTCGACCGTTCGAAATTATCTTTGTGGACGATGGCAGCAGTGATGGCAGCGGTGAAGAGCTGGACCGCCTGGCGGGGCAACACCCCCAGATTCGGGTATTCCACCTCGACCGAAACTACGGCAAAACCTGTGCGCTCGACGCGGGCTTTAATCAATCTTCCGGAGACATCATCATTCAAATCGACGGCGACCTTCAGCAGGACAGTGCGGACATCTTGAAGCTTCTGCCCCATACTGCCACCCACGATCTCGTGTGTGGATGGAGACTGGAACGGCAAGATGGCTTGGTGAAAAAAATATCGTCCCGAATCGCCAACCGCGTGCGGAACTTTTTTACCCACGACGGCGTCCACGATACAGGATGCCCGCTCAAGGTATTCCGGCGGCCCGTGCTGGAGCGGCTGCGCCTCTTCGAAGGTATGCACCGATTCTTTCCCGCGCTCGCGATCATGCACGGATTCACGGTCACGGAAGTGCGGGTCCGGCATTACCCGCGCATTCACGGCGTCTCCAAGTACGGCATGGGTAATCGATTATTTAAGTCTCTTTACGATTTGATTGCCGTGCGGTGGATGCAAACCAGGGTGTTGCGCTATACATTCCGCGACAAGTGACGACGAGTGATGAATGGCTGAAGAGTCTGTAGTCACGCACAAGGACTTAGCAGGTTGCGGAAAAACTCGCTGTTCACCCTTCGACAGGCTCAGGGCGAACTGGGCAATGATGACAATTAAGTATTTTCTCCCATTCGTGGTGAGCCTGTCGAACCACAAACCGAGCTTTTCCGCATCCTGCTAGAGCGCTGGGGGAAGCCATGGATTGGGCCGCACAGATTTATTCGCTTACAAAGAAACTCAGCACTCAGCACTCAGCACTCAACACCATACTATTATGAGCCTCGAAACCATCTGGCTTGCCATCGGATTTCTCGGCCAAGGGCTGTTTTTCGGCCGCTGGGTGGTTCAATGGATTGCGTCCGAAAAGAAGGCGGAGAGCCAGGTTCCAGTCTCGTTTTGGTACATGAGCCTGATAGGCGGGCTCATCACACTCGCCTATGCGATCTATCGGGAAGATCCGGTCTTCATCGCAGGACAGAGCATCGGATCGATCGTCTATGTTCGCAATCTGATGCTGATCTCTCGCGCAAGTCAGGCGAATCCGCCGGTCAGTCCCTCCTCGCCACGAACATAACTTTGATATCTAACCTGCTCAACATATGCAGTCACCACACGATCCCAACGATTCGATGACCACAACCGATCGTTCTCCCCATGCCCTGCTCCTTCTGGCCCTTCTCCTCCTGTCGGGGCTGCTGTTCTTCTTAGGACTCGGCGACATGGGACTGACGGACCGTGACGAGGGACGGAATGCCGAGGCTGGTCGGGAAATGTTCGAGTCGGGGGATCGCCTGACGCCGACGTTCAACGGTGAGTTGCGCGTCGCAAAGCCGGTTTTGCTCTATTGGTTGATGGAACAATCCTATCGTCTGTTCGGTTCCAACGAGTTCGCCGCACGATTCCCCTCGGCCGTCTTCGGCGTGGGGTTAATCCTCATGCACTACCTATTTCTTGTGCACCAGCGCGATCGAACCGTCGCGCTCTTCGGCGGGTTGATGCTCTTGCTCAACCTGGAAGTCCTTGGACTCGGGCGCATGGCGCTGACCGACAGTGTCTTGATCTTTTTTACCACGGCATCGCTGTACGGATTCTGGCTGGGCCTGCATGGAACAGGCAGTGTGCGTCGATGGATCTGGATGTTCTATATCGGCATGGCTCTCGCCACGCTGACGAAGGGACCGGTCGGATTCGCCGTGCCCCTCGTCACAGCGATACTCTACCTCACCTGGACGCGCCGGTGGCAGGACTATTGGCAGAAAGGGGTTCCCCTTGCAGGTACCCTGCTATTCGTTCTACTTGCCGTCCCCTGGTATGCGGCCATGTTCCTCGTGCATGGCGACGCCTATGCCTCAGGCGCGAAGGCCCATTCGATCGGGCGATTCCTCAGTCCAATGGAGGGACACCAGGGCACCATCTTCTTTTACCTCCCGGTCCTGCTCTTAGGTTTCTTTCCTTGGAGCGCACTTCTTCCTGTCCCGCTCTACCTCGCGTTCAAAGATTGGCGGAACCGCGGGGTAGCGGGACAGCGGGATAGCGGGATAGCCACTTACCCCGATACCCCTCATCCCTCTACCCCGGCTCGGGAACTCGATCTCTTTGCCGCTCTGTGGCTTGTAGGCACCTTCGTGTTCTTCACGGCCTCTGCAACCCGCCTGCCCCACTATATCGGTCCATTGTTTCCTGCCGCCGCCCTGTTGACAGCCTCTTACTGGTCCCGGTGCCTGAGCGATCCGGCGACGAAAGGGATTCGGGGATCCATACATCTCATGATGGGAGTGGGGTATCTCTTGGCAATCGGTTTTGCCTGTCTCCCCACCCTCTACGCAACCTACGCATCCAAGATGGTGCGGGAGTTCCCCTTGGCCGGACAGGTAGATCTCGGCAGCGGTCCCTATCTGGTTGCAGCCCTGTTGTTACTCGGAATGACGTTGGTGGGATATCTTGGATTGAATGACGAACGGCGCGGAGGAGCGTTCTGGGCAGCTGGGGGAACCTTGGCCGGTCTGGTTCTGATTGTCATCGTCATTACATTTCCGCACATCAATCGATATGTGATCGCGCCACCGCAGGAACTCGCCTATGCCGCAGGACTGAACTTAGATCGCCAGGATCAATTCATTGCCTATGGCACCGTAAGACCGTCGTCCGTATTTTACGCGAAACGCAAGACGCTCTTCGTCCCCTTTGGGGAGGAGGATAAGATACGGGTGGCCCTGAAAGAGTCGAAGAAAGTGATGATTCTCTTGCCGGAGAGCGCACAGTCGAAGCTGCCGGCGGAAGCGAATGGACTGGTTCCCATCTTGAAACGCTACGGCTACGTGCTACTGGCCAACCAGCCGATGGTGACAATTCCGGAAGGCATCACCCCACCGCCTCCGCCACCCACCATCCTCGGCCATTGAACTGGTCTGTCCGGTCTATCTAGTCTATCTGGTGTCTGATCGAACCAGACAGACCGAACAGACCAGATAGACCGGACAGACCAGACTACATCGGCACGATGCCTTTCAAGGCATAGCTCGCCACCAGCACCAGCAGCGTGGCTGCGACAAACAGGCCCTCTGCCATGGCCGGCCATAACCCCCGATGACCCTCAGCCATGGGCTCGACCTGACCAGGGAGACCCTCCAACCAATGGGCAGCACAGACAAGCAATACGATGACCGTGACAAAGGGAGAGCCGGTTGTCATCCCTAACCCCAATCCCACGAGCCCGCGAGCCAGTGAGCCGGACAGCCAGGCCGGACACCATGACCATCGCACCATCCACAAGACATGGCCCACAAGTCCTGCCAGGGCAAGCAACAGACCGCCCCACAAAAGCTGCTGGAACGGCCAAGCTTCCGACGGAAGATGCACGATCGTCCAGACAAAGGCGAGCGTCGCCACAAAAAAGGGCGTCATCCGACAGATAGCCATTCCAATCGAGGCACGCCATTCACGCCAGGAATGGGCTGCAATCATCCCCATGATACAGCCGAGAGCCGTTCCTCCCGCCACGTCGGTCAGATAGTGAGATCCGCGAATGACTCGGCTGGCAGCAATGGCCACTGCCGCAGCAAGAATAGGCCATCTCGCTCGCGGGAACCTTACGGCCAACACGGTTGCAACCGCAAACGCTGCCGCCGCATGCCCGGATGGGAACGAATCCCATCCACTGCCACTGACGGGAGAGAGTTCGAGGTTGCCGGCATGCATGAACTTGGGGCGAGGGCGACCGATGACATGTTTCAAAATATTGGCGCTCAATGCGGCAAGACCGTGCGCAATGAGGCTCTGCCACCCTGCATCTTTCCACTGCGGATGTTTCAATCCATACCCAACCGCCAGCAGCGCGAGGCTCAGGATCACCAGAGACTCTCCCTTGCCCAGGCGGTCGCCGACATTGCTGAACTGGAGCAGCCAGGGATTGGGATCAGAGCCGGGCGGGGGATAGAGGGAGCGGACAAACCTGGTCAGCGGTACATCCCACTCAAATAACCCCACAAACGTAAGGATGAGCGCACAGACGGAAAGGAGGACGGCTGCAGCAGACGTGAATCGTGAGTCGCAAATCGCAAATCGCGGAAGAGCCATGAGAATCGGTCTACACGTTAACGACTCACGTTTAACGATTAACGGCTTCAGGGAACCCAGTCGGCGAGAAATACGTTAAACTCTCCAGGCGTCTTGGCCTGTCGATCCGATACCCAAACCAGTCTGGTACCGTCTGGCGAGAACATGGGAAAACTGTTGAATTGTCCCTCGAACGTCAGCCGTTCGAGGCCCTGCCCGTCCTCGCCGATCGCGTAGAGATGAAAGCTGGGCCGGCCTCCCTCACCCTTCGTTTCAATATTCGATGAAAAGATGATCCTT
>JAABQN010000178.1 GCA_011391455.1 Nitrospiraceae bacterium | reverse complement strand
TGCCGAGCATAATGGTCTCGTGGCCCTCGGAGATGATGTCGTAGACGGATTTGTTCGGATCCAGACTGCGGTCCTGATCTACGTAGCCCAGCGTCACTGTCTCACCGATCTTGATCGTGCCCGCGTCCGGTTTCTCTTTCCCGATGATCATGCGGAACATCGTCGTCTTGCCGGCTCCGTTCGGACCGATCACGCCGACAATGCCGCCCTTGGGGAGACTGAAATTCACATTCTCGTAGAGAACCTTGTCTCCGTAGGCTTTGCTAACACCATTGCATTCGACGACCACATCGCCCAACCGCGGACCAGGCGGGATGTAAATTTCCAGATCGGCGGCCTGCTCGTCCTGTTTCTGATTGACCAATTCTTCATAACGGTTGAGCCGCGCTTTGCCCTTCGACTGACGGCCTTTCGGCGACATGCGGATCCATTCCAACTCATGCTCCAAGCTCTTGCGGCGCTTCGATTCGGTTTTTTCTTCTTTTTCCAGCCGCACCTGCTTCTGCTCCAACCAGGACGTATAGTTCCCCTGGAAGGGAATGCCATGGCCGCGATCGAGTTCGAGAATCCATCCGGCCACGTTGTCGAGGAAGTAGCGGTCGTGGGTCACGGCGATAACCGTGCCTTTATATTGCTGAAGATGCTGCTCAAGCCATTGCACGGACTCGGCATCGAGATGGTTCGTCGGCTCGTCGAGTAACAGGATGTCGGGTTCTTGGATCATGAGTCGGCAGAGGGCCACCCGGCGCTTCTCGCCGCCGGAGAGCACCCCGACCTTCGCATCCGGCGGCGGGCAACGCAGCGCGTCCATGGCCAGTTCGAGCACGTTTTCCAATTCCCACCCATTCGCCGCTTCGATCTTCTCTTGCAGCTGGGCCTGCTTCTCGAGGAGCTTTTCCAATTCATCGGGGCTTGCCTCGCCCATCTTGTTGCTGACCGCGTCGTACTCGTGCAGCATGGCCACGAGTTCTTTTTTGCCCTCTTCGACGATTTCTTTCACCGTCTTGTCCGGATCGAGTTGCGGTTCCTGCTCCAGCAGGCCCACGCTGTAGCCCTTTGAGCGGGTGATCTCTCCCGTGTAGTTCTGATCGACGCCGGCAATGATTCTCAGCAGCGAACTCTTGCCCGATCCATTGAGACCCAACACGCCGATCTTTGCGCCGAAGTAGAACCCGAGATAGATCTCGCGCAGCACCTGCTTCTTCGGCGGATAGACCTTGCCGACATTGACGAGTGAGAAAATAACCTGTTTATCGTTTGTGGTCGCCATGCATTCCCCTACCTAGTGACGAACTGGTGAGTTGAAAAGAACCATCTTGCGGGATGCTCACAGGAACTTGTGCGAGCATCTACTACAGCGAATGCAAAGCCTGATGGCCCGCGCTTGCCTGAATGGCCAAGCCGGCAAGGCCGGCCCTGACCTCTGACGCGTTGCGTACGGGGTTGGCAAAGGCCACCCGCCCGCCCTGCATTCGGCCTGGCGTGGTGAGCCGAAGGTGAAAGCCCAAGCGATCCAATGCCGTCACTGTCGCCTGCTGCGCCTCTGCATTGCCGAACACACGGGCAAGCAGCAGCAACGTGTCCGCCTGCTCTGTATTAAATTCACGGATGAGGTTCGAGGCCTCATCCGCGAGCGGGTCTACGGCCGCCCCCGCGTAGTCGTCCGGCATCACCCAACCCATCGACCCGAACCCCCCGACAAAATAGATATCCGACAATGCCATGCGGAAAAAACTAAAGTCATCGAAGTCCACCCAGTAGGAGGCATTGGTATGGCGTGTCAGGTAGAGCTCGCGAACCTGCACGGCTTCCTCCCTCGGCACCCTGGTCACTGACCCCATCAATGTCACCCTGGCCGCACCCAGCGGATCGCTGCGGCTCTCAGGCGGTGTCACGAGTAAGCTGGCCCGTGGATCGCCCAGGAGATTTTGCGTATGCATCGCCATCGTGCTGATCAGAAAGACTGGTTGCCCCTCGTCGTCCAACCCGTAGGGCATCACCGACCCGAAGGGCCAGCCAGGCTGCTTGCGCGAGAGCGTCGAGAGACTACCAATTGACTGTAGGTACACAAGCGTCTTGGCCCGCTCGGCATGGGACGGTTCAGGAACGTCAGGACCCTCTGAATCCGGCCCGCTACTATGTTGTCGTGATGATGACATGTCTGATCTCTTACTCTATACAATGAATCGGGTGACACCTTACCCTGGATCTGTCGAACATTTCCACTGAGGACGGGGTCGTGCCAGAGGGTTCAGTTGGATGTAGGCCGACATGCTCGATCCCGATAGAGTCGGCGAGTCGCTATAGCACGTGGCTCGTTACATGCCCAATTCCTCTGAGAACCTGACTTCCGATTCGTCGTCAATTTCCTCAAGGCAACTGAAACAGGTAAAGGGAAACCGGTCGATGGGGATGGCGCAGACTTCGCCGACCGGCGATTCGTCCAGGGCTGGCCCGCCGCATTCTTTATGAATCAATGTCAGCATCATTGTGCCTCATGGGGTTTCGTGGACGTGTCGATGAAACCGTTCGACATGCTCGGGGCTACTGAGACGATGGTCACCGGAGAGCAGATCGAGTTCAACCGGATATGCGGGATCGCGCGCGAGGAGTTGCTCGACGAACTCACGGCTCCCACTGGGCAGAATCACCGTATCTTGGAGGCCGTGGAGGATCGTTGTTTTTACCGGCCTGAGTCGATCGAAGCTGGTCTTCCAATAGGCTTCGCTCTCTTCCACCCATTTCCATGAGAGAGGCCAATCCTTGTGAGCGGGCTCATCGTCCCAGGGCATCCAGCCCGTGGTACGCCATTCATGCTGCCGTTCTGGATTAATAGATTTTGCGCGCAGGCCCATCATGTTGAAGGCGGGAGCAATGAGGACAAGCTTCTCGACAACGGGATGCTCCTGCGCCATAAGCCAGGCGATCCAGCCGCCGAGCGAGTTCCCCACGATCGTCACTCGGGGAAGAGGCGCGTCTTGGCGCGCCTGGGGAGGGCGGGTGAGATGCGGACCATTCTTCAAAGAATTGACCACCAACCGCGCATCGGCGATCCAATCTGAGAGGGTGTAGTCGGTGAACGTCCCCTCTGAATCGCCGAGCCCCCGCACGTCGTAGCAGCAGAACCCCCAACCTTTCTCTTCACACCACTGTGCGAGTGCTTTGCTCTTGTTGCCCCAGCGTTTCGAGAGGAAGCCGGTGATGAAGAGGATCTGACGATCCTTTCCAATTGAGCGATCCCCGCGAATCAGTTTGCCGTCGGTTGCTGCGAGTTCGAACGAATGCAATCCGCTCATGGGTGAGTGACCACCTTGGTAATGAACGGCCCCAGCCGTTGCAGAACCGATCGTGGAATCTCATGGCCACCACGAAAGCTGTGCCATTCCACTGAAAGTCCCCCATGAGTCAGCATGTCTCGCAACCGTTCTGCCCCAGCGTAGGGCAGAAGCTCGTCCTGCACCCCATGGCTTTGAAAGACCGGCAGCCCTTTGCGTATCTTGAGCAGCGGGGTCCATTCCTGTGTGGCGAGGAGCGTTCCGGACAGTTGGATCAGCCCGGCATAGGGCTGTGCCGTTCTGAGCATCACGTCGCAAGAAAGCATGGCGCCCTGGGAAAATCCTCCGAGCACGATCCTGCGCGGGTCCGCGTCGAGTTTGCGTTCGACTTCTTTGAGAAACCTCAGCATAGTCTCGCGCGCCGGAGCGAGGCCTTTGGGGATCTCGTTCGAGAGATCGCGCGGCCGCCCTGACGCTCGATCCGCCGCCACGCGCGCCATATCGATAATCCACCAGGCTCGCGCAGCACTCGGCCCAAAACTCAGCGAAAGCGGGCCTTCAGGAAACACAAACCTCGTGCCGGACGGGACGTTCAAGACGTCGGCCAGCGACACAAGATCGTCCCCCGGCGCGCCAAAGCCATGCAGGAGCAGAACAAGAGGGCCGCGCCCTCCACCCTTGCCATCTGTGCCGCCAGTGACTCGCGTCCGCAGCCCGCCTATTAGTTCTTCGCGCATGAGTAGCTCGTTATCTCAAATACAGATATTGCAACAACGCAACCACGCCGTAGAGCGAGGATTCGACGACTGGTTGTTGGTAGAAGGGAACGAACGCGCCCTTCTGGTTGGCCTCGACCTGGTCGATGATGTACTGGACCTGCTTGGCACGGACTTCGTGGTCCTTGCCGAGCCCGAGGGCTTGGATCATTTGCTTGCTCAGCCCAGCCAAGACCCCCTGCTTCGCCCGGTCAGCGGATTGATAGAGCAACAGGGCCCCGCTCAGAGCCAGCACGACATTCAATGCCCAGGCCAGCAACAATAAGAGAGGGTAGTTCCAGATATCGAAGTAGTCGTTGCGCGCAGCGATCATGATCAGTAAGGCGATGAAGGGGTACCGGATGAGTCGATTGACCACTTCCGTCCGTCGGCTGATCAGGTCGATGCCGGCTAAGTACTTGAGCTTTTCAAATTCTGCCTTGTGGCTCTGGCTCAGTCCATACTCGCGCAAGTACTCCTGCTGCACCTGCTCCGACCACCCCCCGCTCGAAGTATTCACCCAACCGACCCACCGACGGCACAACATCACCTCGTCGAAAACCGCCAGATTCAGCAACACCACGAGGCTCATACTGACCAGCGTCATGACCACGTCCACTCGACAGCTCAGCCATCCCCGACAGGGAATTATCATCTCTTCGTCAACGACCCAGT
>JAABQN010000177.1 GCA_011391455.1 Nitrospiraceae bacterium | reverse complement strand
AAGAGCGTGCAGGCGCCCAGCGTCACTGCGACGGATACAAGGAATAAGAGGGTATAGAGTAGAACCGTCATCCCCGGCCCGTTGGCCTAGCGATTCGTTGTTTGGCATAGGCGAGAGTTGCGTCTTCGAGCACGTCTTTTACAGGGCGGCCCGTTCGTTCGGCTATCCGCCTGCAATCGAGATATTCCGGAGCCGCTTTGGCCGCAGTCTTGCTCACATCGGCGATCTTCATCCGAACAATTCCACCGCGCACCTTCACCGAGACAAACCGCCGTGGAAGGATCTGTCGCATGACCTCACAAATCCGGACTCCCAACGTGGTCGTTTCCTGAAACAAGACGTCAAGAATCCGATCCAGCTGCGCCGAAGCGGCGAGACAGGTCAGAACGATGCCGGGCCGGCCACGTTTCATGATGACCGGTGCCAGCGTCACATCAAGCGCCCCGCGCGCGAATAACTGTTCCATCACATATTCATACGTTTGCGGGTTTACGTCGTCGAGGTTGGTTTCAACCTGCAGCACGGTATCCTGTTCCCGCACTCCTCGGGATGCCGGTTGCGCGAGAAACACCCGCAAGGCATTCGGCCAGCCGTCGGGATCGGCATCGCCTGCTCCATAGCCGATGGCGGTCGGCGTCATCACCGGCATGGGACCGAACTCCGATGTCAACGTACGCAACAGGGCCATGCCGGTCGGCGTGGTGAGCTCACGGAGCGGGCCTGCACTGTATATCGGGGCTCCTTTCGCCAGAATGGCAACCGCGGGACCAGGCGCCGGCAGGATCCCATGAGCCGATTGCAGTGTCCCGGCTCCCACGTTGACAGGGGAAGACGTCACATGCGTGACGCCCAACAGATCGCAGCAAATCAGCCCTCCGACAATATCGACAAACGAATCCAGCACCCCCACTTCATGGAAATGGACGTGATCCTTAGCCACGCGATGGGCATGTCCTTCCGCTTCGGCCAATCGATCGAACACCGATCGGCTTTGTCGCTTGATCTTGTCGGGAATCCGACTGGCGGAGAGTATCGCGTGGATCCGATGAAGCGAGAGCGGCTTACGCAATCCTGACGTGATCACGACATCCACTTTCGTGGCGTGGATCGCCCCTCGATGCACCCGCCGCTTCTTTAGCGTAAACCCTGAAAGCCTGAGTCGTTTCAGCCCGCTCACCAAGTCGGGAAACGGGACGCCCACATCCACGAGCGCGCCGAGGATCATGTCGCCGCTGATGCCGGAATAACAATCGAAATGGAGATGCGCGCCCACGTGCGTCCTTTCCCTACTCAATTCGTACCGCGCCCATCTTACCCAAGCTGCGCCCGAACGGCAATCGGCTCATCGAGGCAAGACGGGTGACGGTTTGAGGTTCGAAGTCCGAGGTTCGAGGTTTTCGGAACTTCGAACTCAGAACTTCGAACTTCTAAGCCCCGCCAGCCCCGCCCGTCACGCTTGAATACATTGACAGCCTACCGACGCTGTGTTATCCCCCACTAGCTCGAATTGTTCATGACGGTTCGTCGCGAAATCGCGCTCCTCGTGAAGCATATGTCGTGTTTCCAAGGAATGTTCAATGCGCAATTCTCGATGTTCAATTGAACATTGAGCATTACGGTTACTTAGGAGCTCTATGACAAATTGCCGGTCCTTGACTACGCCCTGCTCAGAGTTATTCGGACCGTGGCGTGGTCGGGTCGTCTGGGTACTGCTCTGCGCCACGCTGCTGCTCTTGGCCCCACCTGCCGTCTCGGCAAAATCGAAGCCGCACAGGGCCCCACGCCCAGAACCGGAGCTCAGGATTCTCGATCTGAACGTCTCCCCCAACCCCTATACAGTCTCATCCGGCCCGTTGCAGTTTTCCGCCTTGGTCCAGCTACCCAAGGAGTTGGATGGCGCGACCCTGCTGGAAGTTTCTTCATTCATTACGTCACCGTCGAAAAATTCACTGCGTTTCCTGACCGCACGCAAGCCACTGGAGCCACACACCGCCTCAACCGACGGCGCAGCTCCTCCGCACGTTTCTGTCCTCCTGACGTGGGATGGATTGGATCAGAAAAAAACCCCGTCGGGAGCGGGGCTCTATCAATTCGAAGTGCGAGCCAAGTTACTAGCGAACGGCGAGAAGGGTCCCAGGACTCAGATGCTTGCCTGGCCGAAGCGGGGAACGATCGAAGTGAAGTAAAGGGATACACGGGACAGCGGGATAAGGGGGTACCGGATTGTTCCACTATCCCGCTATCCCTTTACCCCGCTGCCCCCTAGCGTGTTAATCCGGTGCGCAAGACAGCCGGCCCCGAATCCATTGTCGATATTCATCACGCCAACCCCAGCCGCGCAGGAATTCAACATCGTCAGCAACGCAGCAAGCCCGCCGAAGCTCGCGCCGTAGCCCCGGCTCGTCGGCACGGCCACAACCGGGCAGGGAACCAACCCGCCGACCACGCTCGGTAATACCCCATCCATCCCTGCCACCACCACGACCACCCGGGCTTGCAGCAACCGGCTCTGACGCTCCAGTAACCGATGAATGCCGGCCACACCCACATCATAAAGCGTCTCAACCCGACTCCCCATCACCTCCGCTGTAACTTTCGCTTCTTCCGCGACTGGAATATCCGACGTGCCGGCGGTAATCACCAGGACATGCCCCTGTAACTGCCGCTTAGGGTCACGGATCGAGACGATGCGCGCCTCGTCATGATAGACCGCTCGACGATCGAGCCGTTTGATAAGCGTGCCCACCTGGCGGGTCGCACGCGTCGCCAACAGCGGGCGATGATGTTTCAACAACGCTTTCGCAATAGCGCGAATCTGGACCGCTGTCTTTCCCTCGCAGAAAATGACCTCGGGGAATCCCTGCCGTAACGACCGGTGGTGATCGACCGAGGCAAATCCAAGATCTTCATAGGGCAAGGTACGGAGCTGCCCGATAGCCGCCTCCACAGGCAAGGTACCAGCTCGCACTTCGGTCAACAGCCGTGTAAGCGCCTCAGGATTCACAGCTGTCCTTTCTCCGGCTTTGCATCACGCTCCATCAGGTCCGTCACCGCCTTCCGGCACGACTTCCCCTCGAACAACACCGCATTGATCTCCTGCACGATCGGCATGTCGACCCGGTGACGTCGCGCGAGTCCTAACGCCGCCTTCGCCGTCCGCACACCTTCGGCTACGGCCTGCATGTTTCCAAGGATCGTCTCTAGCCGCTCGCCCTTTCCCAGTCCTACGCCGACCGTATGATTCCGGCTCAGGGCTCCGGTGCAGGTCAATACCAAGTCGCCGACGCCGGACAGTCCGTAGAATGTTCGTGGATCCGCGCCCATCGCAACGCCCAACCGCACCATTTCCGTTAATCCGCGCGTAATCAACGCAGCCCGCACATTATGACCGAGATCCAATCCATCCACCACGCCGGCTGCAAGCGCCATCACGTTTTTGAGCGCGCCGCCGAGCTGGACGCCCAGCACATCGTTGTCCGCGTATACCCGAAAGGCCGGCGTCATCAACGCAGCTTGGAATGTTTTGACCAGCTCCTCGTCACTCCCGGCTAAACAGAGCACTGCCGGCTTCCCTGCGCTGACTTCAGTCGCGAAGCTCGGACCGGACAACACCATGAGATCCCGGTGCATCACAGGAGGAAGTACGTCGGTCATGACCTGAGTCATTAAATTCAATGTATCTTCTTCAATTCCCTTCGTCGCACTGACGAACGTGATCGGGGTGGATAGGGACCGGACCAACTCGCGCAGCACAGGACGTGCAACGTGGGATGGCACCGCAAAAAGCAGTCCCTCGCACTGCTCGGTAAGCTCCGACAACGATCCGGTCGCAACGAGCGATGGGGGGAGCGCCACACCGGACAGGAAGACCGGATTCTCATGTTTCCCGTTGATCGCAGCCACGACCTCTCGCTCATAGGCCCAGAGCCGGGTTTCGAGGCCTTTCTCCGCCAGATGTTTTGCCAGGGCGGTGCCCCAGGCGCCGGCCCCGATGACTCCTATTCGGCTGATAGTCTGCATGTCGTGGATCCTAGCAGGAGGCTAAAACTGGTTCATCTGGGTGGACTGGTTCATCTGGTTTATTTGGCTTGTCTCGTTTGTTTGGTTGAACAAGATCAACTAAATGAACAAAACAAACCAGATGAACTAGAGCAACGAGACAAACCAGAGCAACCAGTCAATGGTGAGCGGATTATAGGAACCGGTTCTTTCGCCTGTCAATGAACGAGAGGTGGTCTTTGAAATCCATCACACCATGTGAGGCTCCACTGCGCTAGCAAACCGGCGCACTTCCGTGTAGCCTAGGAACCATCCATGAAACTCTGTCCTTCTTGCCGACGTGAACTCCCGGAGATTAGCCGCTACTGTTCGCAATGCGGTCAGCGACTGCATGCAGACCCGGTTGAGCCCCCCACACCACCTCCGCCACCCGCGACATCTAGGCCGGGACAGCTCAACATCGAAGTGTTGTACGGCATGGTGGCAATGCTATCCCTCGCGATCCTCTTCCCGCCCTGGGAAACCCCGCCGTCACAGGCTCCCGAATTCCTCGGCCTGCATTTCATCTTATCGCCCCCCACAGCGGATGCCATTGTGAGCCGACTGCTACTGACAATCGAACTCGTCACCATCGCCATCGCGGGTCTGTATGGATCTTTCCTCTTCCGTCAAAAACCCTAGCAGGATGCTGAAAAAGTCCGCCAGCGGC
>JAABQN010000176.1 GCA_011391455.1 Nitrospiraceae bacterium | reverse complement strand
AGGTTAAGGCTGAGTGCTAATCAGCCCCCTACTAAAACGTGAAGTTAATGCCGGCCGTCAGACCATGGCGGAGAGAATCAAACTGAGTCAGTGGATACTCGGAAGAACCGCTCGTGCCGTGAAACGTCACAGTCCCGTCAACTGCATGGTTCCACCAGACACGATAGCCGACATTCAGTCCAATATTTTTGGTAAACATGAACCTGGCACCTACGTCCGCATTCGCTCCAATGCCAAATCCCAGCATGGAGATGCTGGGGTTCTGCTGTAGATCGCTTCTCAGGTGATGGATGTCCTTGTTCTCGATGATGCTCAGTGGAATAAGAGCCGCAGTTCCAATCACGCTTAGGCGTCGAGTGAATCGATATTCAGTGGAAGCCCCGACTCGAATCGAATGCCAATTTGCCCTGTTTGTAATTATAGTCTCTCCCGAAGGAGGAAGTGGATCGTTACACGTAGTGATAGGGAATACGGCTGTATCGCACACCACTCTCTCCAACCCAACCGCCTGATACTCCGTATGCCAATATTGGTATCCTCCAAAAATGTCCAGATAGCCACGGGAGTTCGCAAAATCTTTCACACGCCCGCCCAGATCAGCATTGATGTAATACATATTGTTGCCGGTAATATTGCTGGTTGTTCTTGAAAACAAGCGTTGCCCTGTAGCGTAATCATCGTCCGTCAAGCGCCCACCGCCGATGTCCGCAAATCCTCCATTCAGCCGGCCAAATACCCTTGGGGAAAACCAGAACTTCCCCGTCAGGTCGATCACGTTCGTGCCGACATCCTTGTAGGTCAGTTTCGACGTTGGATTGCCAAGTCTTGGATCCGAGGAAGCGTTATGCGCCCATCGAGTGTCGCCGACACTGATCCATGTTCCTGCGCTGAGTTCGACCTTTGGTCGAGATTCCAGGACTCGCTCTTCTCCTGCACTCACCGACACCGTCGCGATCGTCATCGCTCCGCACAGCATACCGGTACAAATCACCCACAATCTTCGGCTCATCGTCTCGCGCCACCCCGTTGAATAATCACCGTATCCACACAGCGCTGCACGGTCTCAGGCATCACGCGCTGACAAGCGCCATGAATTTCGTCTTCCGCAAACTGCCGCTGAAGATTTATCGCCCACCACACCAGCCATGATCCGATGAGAAGGGCGAGTATTGTCCCGGCTATCCATTGGACAACAAGCCGACCTGTACCCGATAGGCCTCTCGGCCTATCGGGTACAGGATTTTCCGGCTGAACTTCTTGTTGGTTCGACGTCGCGCTAGGTGACACCAGTGACGGCTTCATGAGGGCTATCCTAACCGAGAGTGGAAGTTCTGAACATTGTTTTTCCTTTCTTCGTTAAGCGTTCCAGCGCGTGTTCTTCATGAATGTTTCTACTGTAATCCCGATATGTCTGCGAAAGGTCCGGCGGTGGCCTCTATGGGATTTCGTGACGAACCATCATGAATAACGCAGGCCAAAATCGAGTCCCTTGACCCGCCGGCCCAGAGACCTGTATAACCGCTGACTACTGCCGCCATGGCAAGTGCTGAGTTCTGAGTCTTGAGTTCTTAGTTATAAAAAAGAATAGAGGGCGATCGATCCCGTGGATTCTGCCATTACCCCTGATCCGCAATTTACAACTCAGAACTCAAAACTCAGAACTTATAACTTCTTCTGAAGGCGCCCGTAGCTCAATGGATAGAGCACCAGACTACGGATCTGGGGGTTGGGGGTTCAAGTCCCTCCGGGCGCACCACAAAACAAGGACTTACGAGATGCGGGCTAGCTGGCAAACTTTGGTTGGCCGTCGATTATGTCAACGACGTGGAGATACTATGGATTGGCGTCAAGAGGTGACCAGGTGAAAACGTTTCAGGTCCGACAAAGTATCCATTACGATCTGATGCTTGCAGCAGGCACGGAACAGGAAGCGATTCTGAAGGCCGGGGGTATCCCATTGACTCAGTGGGATGCCGAGAGTACCGAGATCACGGCCGAGCTGATCGATGAAACGGAAGAATTGGACGAATACTGATGGGGGAGAGATCAGGGGCAGAGCCGAGGAAAAGCAGCCCTAATGTTCCAATTCGTATCGCACAGCGCCTAGCAACTTCGACACACTAAAGGGCTTTTGGAAGGTCTGTCGCGCGCCAAGAAGTTTCGCGATATCCAGGACATTCTTCTCTTCTACTGCCCCTGAGATCGCAATTACCTTGGCATGGAGAAATTCACGTGTCAGTTCCAAGAGCATGTCCAATCCATTCAGCTCGGGCATGAGAATGTCAGTGATGACCAAATCCCTCGGATTCTGGCGATACAGCTCAAGTCCAATTCTGCCGTTGGCAGCCTCCGTGACCTCATACCCTGCCGCTTCAAGAACAGAGCGAAGAAGAGCACGGATGATTTCTTCATCATCGATGATCAGAATAGAAGCCATGATTTTCCTCTAGATGGTTCGCTCATGTTTCAGTCTCTGGGCATCGCATAATTATCGAAGGGGCCGCTCGGCCAGGTCACATCAAGCCGCTCGTCTAACGCGGGACTCTGCTTCAAGATAGACCTCGTCATCCCGATAGTCCGGCTTGCCACTTGGAAGGACCAAGACCTTCCCCTGTCGGACTAGACAATTCTGCTCAATCACGGAGTCGTGGACACGACCACAGTTCACACAGCGCCAACAGGTCGCCCACATCTGTCCATAGGTGCCCTCAAAGTCTAGAAGCTGGTCTTTTACCATCAAACCCTGACAACGTGTGCAGTTCATGACCTAGCTTCCTTTCACTGTATTGCGTGAACGATCTGGAGAAAGAATAGCGTCAGAACAGGTCGGAGAAAAGACCTGAAAGTGGTACCTCGGAAGAGGGGGTTCAATCCTGAAGATGGAGCAACGCCTGCGTAGGGGATAGCTGAATAGCCCTACCTCCTCACGCGGCTCGTGTCTATGCCTGTGGCGGTGTGTTGAGAAGGCGGTTTATCACACCCTCCAATTGCTGCCACATAATAGTCTTAGAGACCATCGCCTTGATATTGATGGCGAGGCTTGCCGCCTGTGCGGTCGGGGACAGATGTCCCGACACCAGTACCACCGGTAGATTGGCGCGAATGCGGGCGAGAGCTTGTGCCAGCTGAAGGCCAGACATCCCAGGCATATTGTAGTCCGTCACCACGACATCGAACCCCATCGGGTCGGCGCGAACCGCGTCCAATGCCTCTGCCGCCAGCATACAGCCGGTGACTCTATATCCGCGCGGTTCGAACCAGGCACGTACCAGCTCCACCAACATTGCCTCGTCATCCACATAGAGCAGATGGCGGAGCCGACCCTGCGTCTCAACAGGCGAAACTTTGGCTGGCTCGCCTGCGTAGGCCCGCGCCTCCGCAGCGGGGAAATACACAGAAACGGTCGTGCCTCTGCCAGGATAGCTATCCACAACGATAGCACCTTCATGTCCCCGAACGATGCCGTGAACCAGACTCAACCCGAGACCCGTCCCCTGGCCCACGGGTTTGGTGGTGTAGAACGGCTCGAAGATACGTGTCACCGTCTCGGGATCCATGCCACACCCGGTATCACGCACAGACAGGCAGGCATAGTGGCCCGGCGGCAATGTCGCAAAAAGACTGTGTAACGGCTGTGTCAGCCTGACCGCCGCCAGATCCACCACGATGTCACCCGACTGTCGCTTCAGCGCATGCCAGGCATTGGTGCAGAGGTTCATCAGGACTTGATGGATCTGAGTGGCATCGGCCAAGACCTGGGGCGTGGCCGCATCGAAAGTTGCCGTCAACTCGACGCTCGCAGGGAGAGTGGCCCGCAACAAGTCGAGGGCTTCGTTTACCACAGGAGAGAGGGCCATCACGATCCGTGACAATGCCTGCTGGTGGCTGAACGTCAGGATTTGCTGCACGAGGCGGGAGGCCCGGTCACTGGCTTCAAGAATTCTTATAAGGTTCGGCTGAAGCGAATGGTCGGAAGCGACTTTCTTACAAGCCAGCTGTGCATTGCCCATGATAGCGGTAAGGATATTGTTGAAGTCATGCGCGATGCCACTGGCGAGTTCCCCGATCGCTTCCATCTTCTGCATCTGGCGGATCTGGTCCTGAAACGCCTGCAGGGCCGCCTCTGCCTGTTTGCGCTCGGTAATATCACGCACAAATGCATAATCGAGCTCCTCACCTTCGTGCAGAATATAGTTGGCGACCACTTCCACCGGATAGACCTCGCCGGACTTGCCGCGATGTCGAGTTTCAAGACGAAGCAACTTCGTGTGTTTAAACTCTTCCCAGAACGTCTCCCAGGCTGCCAGTGGAAAGTCCGGGTCGATGTCCATTACCGACTTGGTCAGTAATTCCTGTTTGGTATAACCCAAACGGCGACAAGCCGATTCATTGACGTCCAGAAAATGCCCGTCGTGCCCGATGACAAAAATTCCGTCGGTGGCATGATCGATGGCATATTGAGTCCTCCGCAGCCGGCACTCCGCCGACTTGCGTTCAGTAATATCTGTAGCCACGCCGAGGACATGGTTGACTCGGCCATCCTCACCCTCGATAGGACGCTTCACAGTCTGAAGCCATCGCACCTGGCCGGCGGCGTCCGTGATCTTTTCTTCGGAAACCACATGCTCTTGCAAGGTGTCCATCACCCTAAGATCGACTTGGCGGAAATGCTCTACCTCGTCGAAGTTCCCATTGAAGTCAGCGTCGGT
>JAABQN010000175.1 GCA_011391455.1 Nitrospiraceae bacterium | reverse complement strand
AAGTCGGTCGAGGCCTTCACTCGTTATCTCGAACTAGGCGGAAACCATGCTCGTGCCAGGGCTGCCATCGTGCAGCCAACCCCCGCGAAGCCTTAGCAGGATCTGGTCTATCTGGTCTGTCTAGTTCATCTGGTTAGTTTCGTTTAACCAGATACATGTACAGACCGAATAGACCAGACAGACGAGACAGACCAAATGAACAAGACAGACTGGCGGACTTTGTCAGCCACCTGCGCTAGGGTTTTTCGCCGCCCTTCAGATACCCCAGCCCAATCTTGACTGCTTTCCGTGTAATTTCCGCCCAGCGGGCTTGAGGATATTCGGCGAGGACTGCGGCTGCTTTAGGATCTTGAACTTCGAGACTTAGAATCTTGATGATGCCGTCATCGATCTGGACGTCTGCCACAGGTATTCTCCTTTAGGGGACAGTATGACGGTCTAGCCAGGACTATTCATGAATTCCTGCTACGCCGTCCGATCCTCTCGCCCGGCGGGGCTTTTCTCGTTCGGCCTCCTCGACGGACTTCAAGTACGCCTACGTCGGCCTTACTTGCGAGAAGCCCCGGCGGACTTCGGTCTCGAACGCCTCGCGACGGCATTCATAAATAATCCTGGCTTCCATTGGCCGTCGGTTTCGTTGACTGGATGGGGGGTGCATGTTAGCATGAATTCGTGCGAATTCTCGATCCTTCGTCGCGGCATCTGTGAGCTGGTCTATCGTTGTTTCATCGTCCTGATCATCACCAAGGAGGCATGCACATGAATGGAATACTGGGGTTCAGGTCGAGGCTGGTCGGGGGAGGAGTGGCTATTGCCCTGATGATCGGACTTGTTGCCTGTGGCGGTCCTCCGAAGTGGGTGAAGCAAGGGTCCGGGGCGTTCAACGAGAAAGATAGTAAAGCCTTTTATGGCGTCGGGTCCGTCGCCGGTGTGAAGAATGAGCCACTGGCCTGGGACACTGCTGAAAATCGCGCTAGAGCGGAAATTGCCAAGACTTTTGAAACCTATACCGGGTACTTAATGCGCGACTATGCGGCCTCCACGACGGCCGGGGACTTTACCAGGAACACGGAAGAGCAGAATGTCGAGCGGGCCATTAAGACGGTGACGACCACGACCCTTAGCGGTGTGCGCCCCATCGAGCGCTACAAAGACGATAAAACCGGCACATATTACGTGTTGACCAAGCTGAATCTCGAGGAGATGAAGGATAATCTCGAAAAGGCAAAGGAACTCAACGCACAGGTTCGCGATTTTGTCAGAAAGAATGCGGATAAACTTTTTGAGCGGCTTGAAAAAGAAGAAGACAAACGGGCGCCGAACTAGGGGCCTACTGAGCGACCGTCATTTACTGCATCTGCGAGGAGGTATCGCGTGATCGTCATGGATAGAGGGCGAATTGTGCTCGTGGCGCTGGTGTTGTTGTCGTTGGCCGGCTGTGCCCAGGAGACGAGAATCACGAGGGTCGATTCAGGAGTCGTCACGGATCTCAGCGGGCGTTGGAACGATACCGATTCGAGGATCGTTGCGGAGTCCATGGTCAAAGAGGCGCTGGAGTACCCCTGGCTGAACAATTTCTCCAGCTCGAAGAAACGCCAGCCGGTTGTCGTCGTCGGAGCCATTCAGAACAGCAGCCATGAACATATCAACGTCAACACGTTTGTGACCGACCTTGAGCGGGAACTGACAAACTCCCAGAAAGTCACGTTTGTGGCAGGAAAGGGAGATCGCGAGGAACTTCGCACCGAACGTAAAGAACAAGCGATGTATGCGCGAGAGGATACGCAGAAAGCGCCTGGGAAAGAGATCGGCGCTGACTACATGATGAAGGGTACCATTGCAACCATCCTCGATGAGGCCGATGGAACGAAGGCGGTGTTCTATCAGGTGGACCTGCAGATGGTGGATTTGGAAAGCAATGCCAAGGTCTGGTACGGCCAGAAGAAGATTAAGAAAGTCGTCGAAAAGAAACGTTCAATCTTTTAGGCTCTGCGAGCTCCGTTGAGCCCTCTTGTCTCATGCCCCACCGCCTGTCTCCCGGCACGGTGGGGCATTTTTATTTCCATCCAGGCTCTTTTTGCGGCGCTGGCGTTCGTGCTGCTCGCCGGATGCGGCCCCTCAGTCAACCGATATCTCCTCATCGACACAAGCCTGCGTGCCAACGATCCCAAGGGCGCCGACGCCATCGTCCAGCGGACTGAAAAGGAGTACGGCGAAAAAAGCCTGGTGCTCTATGGGATGGATCGAGGGATGCTCCTTCAGCTCGCCGGCGATTATCAGCAGAGCAACGCCGTCTTGGAGCAGGCTGAGGAGGAACTGGATCGTCTCTACACGCGAAAGATTCGAACGGAAGCGCTTGCGTTCATGACGAACGATACGGCGCTGGCCTATGAGGGCGATCCTTACGAACAGGTCTTGGTCAATGTGTTGAAGGCCCTCAATTATTCGGCATTGGGTCAGTGGCAGGAAGCGCTGGTCGAAGCCCGGCGTATCGACCACCGGCTCAATGTCCTGTCGGACCGAACCCAGGAGAAGGGGGCCTATCGGGAGGACGGTTTTGCGCGTTATCTGAGCGGCATCCTCTACGAAAGCACCGGCGATGTGAATAATGCGTTCATCGCCTATCGGAAGGCCTATGAGACCTTCGATACCACCCGCGCTTGGTCGTATACGGCCGTTCCGTCCCAGTTGCGGGAGGATTTGTTACGAACGGCTGAGGCGCTGCATTTTACACAAGAACTGGCCGAGTACCGGCGTTTGTTTCCCGATACGAAGTGGGAGACGAGTCAGTCGTTGCAACAGCTCGCTCAAGTTGTTGTGATCAGTTATAATGGGCATGCGCCACGCAAGGAGGATCAGTTTCTTGACCTGCCGGTTAGTCTCGACGCGCTCCAGTTGGTGCTTCTCAATCGCGGGTTGTCGCAGGCGAATCGGCAATCCAATCGGGGGGTGGACACGGTCTTGTACGGACTGAACGGGCGCGTCGTTCGTGTGGCGTTGCCGAGGCTCGCTTCACAGAAGACGCAGGTGCCTGTCGATAGGGTGAGTCTCATCCCGGACAACGGCACAAGGGTGACGGTGAACACTGAGTTGGTGCATAACGTGACGGCCTTAGCTGATAAGGCGCTCTCCGAGCGCATGGCAGGAATTACGGTCAAGGCTCTCGCTCGTGCCGCCACAAAGTTTGCGCTGGCCGAGGGAGCGATGAGAGGGGCTCAGCAGGCAGCGGGGAAAGATGCAGGGCCGTGGGTCGGTCTTCTGGTGGGGTTGCTGGCGAAAGGACTGGCAGTGGCATCGGAAGAAGCCGACAAGCGGAGCTGGCAGACGTTGCCCGATGAAATCCATCTTGCCCGGGTCTGGGTTCCCCCAGGGCGGTACCTGGTGCAGAGCCAGTCGGGCGGCGGGTCTTATGATCCTTTGACCTCTGAAGCCATGCGGACCCTGTCCCTTGAGCCAGGTGAGACTGCCTTGTTTCTTCAACGGGTGATGCCATGAAAGACGGATCGAGACTCGTGCGCCGAATCGGGGTGATGCTGATGGCGTTGGTTGCGCTATCCGGCTGTTCATGGTTTGGAGGACAATCGAAACCGGACTGGATCGACGGGGTGAGTGATGCCTATCCGTCCGGTCAATATCTCGTCGGCGTGGGACAGGCAGAGAACCGTGCGGTAGCCGAGGATCGCGCCTATGCAGCGGTGGCCCGTATTTTCAAAGCCGAGGTGAGCGCGCAGGCGAAAGACTGGGAGTCATATCTGGTGATCGAGCAGCGCGGGCACAGCAGCGCTGAACGGCGTTTGACGCTCGACAATCTGACCCGTGTATCGACCGACAAAGTGTTGGAGAACGTCCGGATTGTCGATCGGTGGGCCGATAGGCACAAAGGGCTTCACTATGCCTTGGCGGGAATGCATCGGCCTCAGGCAGAGACATCGTTCATGGAACGGATTACTGAGCTGGACCGATCAATCGGAAACGATGTGGAGGAGGCTCAGCGGCCCTCCGATAAGCTCGCACGAGTCAGAGCTCTGAGACGGGCTGTCAGAAGTCTTGTGCTGCGGGAAACCTATAATGCCGATCTTCGCGTGATTCGACCGAGCGGGCAGGGGACTGCTGCGGCCTACCGCGTGAGCGAACTCACGCAGGAACTCGTACAGTTTCTTGCGACGAATCTGGTGTTGGCGGTTGCGGTGACTGGTGACCAGACTGAACCGGCGCAACGGGCCTTGACGGAGGGATTGTTGAAGGAAGGGTTGCAAGTCACGAGCAGGCCATGGAGAGGGGACCGTTCAGTGAACGGCGACTCCGGCGGCTCAGCCCCGGAACTGCTTGTGCGGGGCGTGGTGCGGGTCTGGCCGATCGACGTGCGCGATCCGCAGTTCAAGTTCGTGCGGTGGTGCAGCGATTTCGAGGTCGTCGATTTGGGCAGCCAGCGGGTGGTCGGCGCTCTGTCGAAGGGTGGAAAGGAAGGCCATCTGTCGGAGCGTGAGGCGACAGCCAAAGTTGTGCGTGTCATGCAGCAAGAGTTTTCTGCCGATGTGGCGAAGGCCATTGCGGCGCATGTGTATGGAGAGTCGGAATTGCCGGCACAGGCGAATCAGCCTGCGGGATGTCCGCGGGATGGGCTGGCATCTACGCCGGCGTCAGCACCCCACTAATTCAGAGAGAGAGGGAGGGTATGGGCAAATCGAAGTTGGAAGCAGGACGAACATCC
>JAABQN010000174.1 GCA_011391455.1 Nitrospiraceae bacterium | reverse complement strand
TCATCAAGCACGGAGACGCTGACTGTAACCGGAGACACCGCCTTGAGCTCGTTCCTCAATCGATCAGTCAATTGACGCGCTTGACTCGTGAGCCCGGCGGAATCTGTTTCCCATGCTTCGGAAATTTTTTTGAGTAGGCTGGAAAAACCTGGACGGCCCCAGCGATCTTCAGGAGGAAAATATGTGCCGGCAAAGAATGGTTCCTGATCCGGCGTCAGAAAGACCGTCATCGGCCATCCACCCTGCCCATGGTTGAGGGTGACCGTGGCCTGCATATAGATCTCGTCGAGATCAGGTCGCTCTTCACGATCGACCTTGATACAGACGAAATGCTTGTTCATGAGCGAGGCAATAGCTTCATTTTCAAACGACTCCCGCTCCATCACATGGCACCAGTGACAGGCGGAATAGCCGATCGAGAGCAGGATGGGGCGGTTCAGCGTTTTCGCCGTTTGCAAGGCCTCCGGTCCCCAGGGGTACCAGTCGACAGGGTTCGTGGCATGTTGGAGGAGATAGGGACTAGTTTCGTGGATGAGGCGATTGGACCTTGGTGATCCTGGTGCATCGTGCATGGTCCCACGGTAGCATCGGGGCCGGAGAAGGGTCAATGAGCGGATAACGAAAGAGGCCTGCGATCTCACGATCGCAGGCCTCTTTAGAATCGTTCAAGTTAGGCTTGTCTGATCAGAAAAACGACTTCCGTCGCGCTTACTTGCCCTTCTCGACTTTCTTCTCGTCACCGGCGAAGGCTGGAGCGCTGAACGTCACTGCCACTGCCATAATTGCCATCAAGATGCACTTCATAATATGTCACCCACTTTGAATGTTAGTGCTAGTACGCCGTTTACCCATACAGTTGGGCAAACGGACCGCATGCTAGCCCCCACCCGTGCTGTTAACCGCTCATTTTCTCCTGACAGTTGTTCTTGAACCAAGGCTGAGAGAGGAGTATAAAGGGGTTAGATGTCTCATCTGCGCCACAACCGTATCGAAGAAAGCCGCCTTGGCAAGATATGCATGACGATGGTGGTAGTTCTCTGTCTCTGTGTCATGGTGCAAATGCTTGGTGTGCCGGCGACACTCCTGCATTCTCTGGAAACAGTCGACGCTCTCGCCGTCTCGGTCTCCGAAGGGTTCTCCGTTCCATCTTCGTTCCCCCAACCGACGCCTTCGGTCGAAGTTGTTTCTGTGACTGACGCGCAGTCGTCCGCCCATGTGGTGGTTCTTGCCTCTGCGCTGTTTCATCCTCCTCCTGTTCTCTAATTCGAGCTTCTTGCTGCACACCAGGGCCCTAGCGTGGGGGCAGGCTGTTCCTGCTTTCTCTTCAAAGGAGTGATCAGATGGGAATAGGCCTTCTGAGTGGGGCTGCTGGCTTTAATATAGAGTCGTGCGGTCGGACCGAATACGTCAGAGTACATTGCTCCAGGGAGGGCTGACGGCGAAGGCTGCGTTGATGAGACCGACATGGGAATAGGCTTGAGGGAAATTGCCGCACTGGGTATTTAGGGCGGGGATGAAATGCTCGGAGAACAGTCCGACATGATTGGCAGCGAGGAGTACTTGATTGAGGATGGTTCGGGCCTCGGAGGTCCGTCCCAACCTGGCGAGCGCTTGAGCGATCCAAAAGGAGCAGATGACGAAGGCTCCTTCCGGTTTTCCGAAGTCGTCGTTTCGCACGTAGCGGTAAAAAAATCCGCTGTCCTCGTTTCCATACCGAAGCGCGAGCTCCCGCGTGATGTGCAATACTGTGGACTCACAGAGTTGCTGGTTCGGATAACCCAGGATCGGAAGCTGGGCGAGGGCAGCGTCATCACTAAAATCCGTAGGGCCATTTCTGAGCGCGCCGCCATGTACGCCTCGAAGGAGGGCCTCCGCCGCATGGATCCGTGCGGCGGTCAAGTCCAAGGAGATCGAACCGAGGTGCCCGGCTTGCTTGATGCGCTCCAATCGTTCGAGACCGGCCCACGACAGCAGGTTTGTAAAGGAATGCTCCTGCCAGCCGTTGCGGATTTCCCAGAGACCGGCATCCGGTTGGCCGATGCTGCGCACGCACAACTTCGCCAAATGTGCCATGAGCAGGTCGAGGTCTTTGCTGCGTAAGTCGCCATACCGTTCGTCGAAGAAGATCGGCGTAAAGGTCAGAATCATTTCACCATAGGCATCGTTTTGCACGTGCTCCGCCGCTTGATTGTGGCTCCGAACCGGTGCGCTGCCCTGATAGCCGGCCCAATTCGGATGTTCTGTTTCGGGAAGAGGCAGTCCCTGGCTCAGCGTATAGACAGGACGTAAGCGATCTCGGGAATGTTCGTGGGTATGGGCAATATTCAGCAGGAATTTAAGAAAGGCCTCCATTTCCTCGAAGTGGCCTAGGTTATGAAATGCTGTGAGTGCAAAATAGGCGTCGCGCAGCCAGCAGTACCGATAGTCCCAGTTACGACCTCCCCCCGGTTGTTCCGGAAGGCTCGTCGTCAGGGCCGCCAGAATAGCGCCCGTGTCTTCGAAACAGTGGAGCTTCAAAGCCAGAGCGGAGCGTATGACCTCCTGTTGATGCAGCAGAGGCACAGAGCAGTTTTTGACCCAGATGCGCCAGTAGCGTATCGTCTGTTCCAGAAAGTCGTGCGTGACTTTGACGAGGTCGTCCTCGATGCCGAGGCCCCACGTCAGACCGAAATAGAATTTCTGCGTCAGGGCAACCGGAGTCTCTTCGCAGAGATAGGTCAACGGCATGTTCGTCAGCAGACGGAGCAGTTCACCGCGGATCTCATACCGGAGGTGGTTACTGCCTCTCACGGGTTGCACAGGAGTTTTCTCCCAGCCCGATACCGGTCGGCAGCTCAGGCGGATGGCAGGAGTGCCCTGCAACGGTTCGACCAGACGAAAGAGCGCCGCTGGACGATAGATGCGTCCATACTGCTCGAACCGCGGACAGAAGTCGGTAATCTGAAACGCGTCGCCGCCCGGCAGTGTGACAGTGGTGAGCAGAATATTCGTGTTCGGAAGATAGCGCTGTTCGGTCTTGATGTCGGTGGAAGAGCCCGCGCATGCGATCGAAAAGTGTCCCCCGTCAGGATCAAGCAACCGTCCGAAGACCGGCGGACTGTCAGGTCGCGGCGCGCACATCCATTCGACAGCGCCGTTCAACCCGATCAACGCAGAAGTTTGACAATTGCCGATAAGACCGTAAGGATACATGCCGTTACCATAGGCGATTTTCCGACCGAAGTAAACGAGAGGTGATCTATGCGCTTGTCGCTTCGATTCTTGTTGCCGCTGGCCCTGGTGCTGGCCGTCCTGGCCTATCTGGTCATTCCCCTCGTCGATACCCTGACGCTGAAATGGTTCGTGCGGGACTTGGAGATCCGCTCTAAGCTCGTCGCCGGAATGATGGAAGGACCGCTCGCCGAGATGCTCGCGTCCGAATCCAAGGCGAAATTGCCGGCCTATTTTCAGCGGATCATCAAAGACGAACGGCTCTTCGCTATCGGGTTCTGCAATCCGAACAATCAGCTCACGTATAAGACACTAACCTTTCCCGATTCGATTACCTGCGAAGGCCCCACGGCTGTCAATGTCGGCCAAACTACCCTTGTTCAGCTCAAGCAAGGGGCCGTCCATGTTTCTGCGGCAGCCATTGAAGCCGATGGTCGCCCATTGGGACGACTTATGCTCATTCACGATATGAGTTGGGTCGAGCGACGCAGTAGCGACACAAAGTGGTATCTCTTCTACCTGTTTGCGATCATCGGCGTGGTAATTTCCCTTGTCACGGTGCTGGTCGCGCAACTGAGCTGGCGAGGATGGGTCTCCGGTGTGCGAACGATGCTTCGCGGTGAGGGGCTGGTCGCGTTGCTCAGCGATAAGCGGCAGGACTCAGAAGAGCTGCATCCGGTCGCGCGGGATCTGCGGGCGATGATTCGGGAACTCGAATCGGACAAGCGTATGCGCGATGAGAGCCAGATGAGCTGGACGCCGGCGACACTGAGGAACATTCTCCATGACCATCTTGCCGGGGACGAAGTGATCATCGTGTCGAACCGTGAACCGTATATTCACAATCGGCATGAGCAGCATGTCGAAGTCCAGGTGCCGGCCAGCGGGGTGGTCACCGCTCTTGAGCCGATTATGCGTGCCTGTTCGGGTGTGTGGATTGCTCATGGAAGCGGCAGCGCCGACCGAGAGGTCGTCGATGCGCAGGGCCATGTCCGTGTCCCGCCGGACAATCCTTCCTATGAGATCAGGCGGATTTGGATGACGCCGGAGGAAGAAGACGGCTACTACTACGGATTTGCCAACGAAGGGCTCTGGCCGCTCTGTCATCTGGCCCACGTCCGTCCTGTCTTTCGATCCTCGGACTGGGAACAGTACAAGAAGATCAATGAGCGGTTTGCGATGGCCATTGTCGAGGAAGCCAAAACCGATAATCCGGTTGTGTTGGTGCAGGATTACCATCTGGCCCTGGTGCCCAAAATCGTGCGAGATCATCTGCCTCATGCGACGATCATCACGTTCTGGCACATTCCCTGGCCCAATCCGGAGCGCTATGGCATCTGCCCCTGGTATCGAGAGGTTCTCGAAGGGCTCTTGGGCAGCAGCATCCTCGGATTCCACACGCGATTCCATTGCAGCAACTTCATCAATACGGTCGATCGCTCGCTCGAAACGAGGATCGATTGGGACAACTCCATGATTTCCTATCAAGGCAAAGTCACCGCCGTGAATCATTACCCGATTTCGATCGCCTGGCCCGATCGAACGCAGTCACCACTGCCTTCCCAATCCG
>JAABQN010000173.1 GCA_011391455.1 Nitrospiraceae bacterium | reverse complement strand
CGGCGCCTTCGACTGGTCCAATACAGGAATTTCCCATGACGGTGTGATGTTGCAATACAGCACCAAGGCCTGGGATACCTACGCCGGTTGGTTTCGCACCTCTGAATCCGATCTCGGGCAAGCAATACCGGTCGGCGCTCAAAACCCGAACATCGGCCCAACCCCCATTAGTAACGGCAATGCAAACCAAGACTCTGACATATTCATTTTCTACAACCAGATCAAGTCGGTATCGGGATTCATCATTGAGCCCTACTACTTCCTCTACTCTAACCGGTACAACTCAGCGGACAACCGGGCTCAGGGGCTCGGCACGGCGCGGCACTCGAACCAGACCCGTCATAACGTCGGAGGCCGGATCGAGATGCGCAAGGGCAACTTCGATGTGATAAGCGAATCGCTCTACCAGTTCGGCCAAATGGGCGATGGCGATACGGTGGGTATTGTGGGCGGGGCGCCGAGCGCGCTTGGTACGAACGCAATGCAGAACGGGTACGGCAACACGAAGAACCTCCACATCAGTGCCTGGGCGACCAGAAACTGGATCGGCTACACGCACTATGAGTGGGCCTGGAAGCCTCGGTTGGCTTTGAACTTCGACTATGCCTCGGGCGATGGCAGGGCGAACTGTAATATCGGTGGCAACACAGAGTGTAAAACTGCCAATACGTTTGAGAACCTGTACCCGACCAACCACCTTCACATGGGCTATATGGATGTCCAAGGCTGGAAAAATCTTATGGGTTTCGCGGTCAACTTGCAATTCCGCCCAACTAGAGATGACCACGTTGAAGTGTGGCTATCCAGGATGAATCTCGCCAATACGAAGGACAACTGGTACCGTGCCACACAGGGCGTCTATGTCTTTTCAAAAACGGATAACACCACGAGGCACGTTGGCGACGAAATAGACTTTGCCTGGACGCACATGTTTATGGACGGCAAATTGTCCCTCCAGGCGGTCTATGGCCATTTGTTTGCCGGGGCCTATATCAAGGAGAACCTGGGTACCAAGGCCGATCAGGATTGGGCTTACCTCCAGCTCTGGATGAACTTCTAGCGGCAGGATGCTGAAAAAGACCGCCAGCTTCGTTCTCACTTCGCTCAGAGACTCAACGTACTGAAGCGTACGCCTCGCCTCTTCGCTCGCTGCGGCCTTGCTGGACGGCCTTTTTGAGCATCCTGCTCAGGGTCAGTTTGGCCCGTGGCCTATCAACCGTTCAAAATCCTCGCTCAAATTCCGTGCTAGCACGCCTCGATTTATCAAGCGCTTCGGCGTATCCTTTCCGTTGGTTCAAAACAAATGTTTATGGGAGAAGTAAAGCAGTGCCGTTAATAAGAAATGCGGATGGGACTTGGAATATTGAGGGCGACGAGCATGATCGGGAAAGAATTGCAAAGTGGAACCCCGCATACCGGGAAGCTCTACCTCGATACCTGACTGCGCTAGATTCAGCGTTCAGCCGAGCAAATCAACGTAGCCAGTTTATGTTCCTTCTCTCCCTTTTGCGGGTTCGCGGCTTGGAGGATGCCGGGTGGGACCCTTATGAGACAACTCTTCGAGCAATTCCTGCAATGTATAGGGTACACGACTACGTTGTTAAGGCCGGGGAAATCGAGGCCGCGCAGCATCTAGGGCTCTGGGTGTACGGCCACATTGTTGAAGCCTCAGAGCCTTATGAATTACTTGCAAATTTAATCGATGTTGCGAATGGCGGGCAGTTTATATTCAATCGTTTCCCGCCTCATCCAAACGGTCGACCGAAAAGTCCGGGAGAGAAAGTTCAACAACTTCGCGAAATGGCCGTAGCTGCAGAAATGCCAGCCGTAGCTTCACCGTTACAAGAAATCTGGAATCGAGAGTTTCGCAATGCCATTTTCCATGCAGATTATAGTTTTTATGGGAGTGAGCTTCGAACGGTTCGTCCCATGCAAACTTATACCCACGATGAACATATGACGATCCTAAATAGGGCTCTTGCGTATCATGAAGCGCTTTCTCATCTATACAATACGTCCATTGCCAGTTATCACAAGCCAGAAGTAATCCCTATCCATCCTAAATTTTCGCAAGACCCAGAAGAGGGTGCCGTGGTCATTGTTCGTGAAGGATATGGCGCGGCAGGCCTGAAAGACGCATGGACAATAGAGCAGATAGCGGCGGGTAGGATTACATTTCGGATTGGTCGTTTCAGTCCAGAGGAAGTTGAGCTGTTAGATGACAATCGTACGCTAGCGTTGCTACCGCGGCGGCCCGACGAGTGATCTCAGTTCCCAAACCAGTTGTTTGTGAACCATCCTAAGTAGAGGGCAATCATCTTGTTTTTCAAGGGATTCGATCATGCAAATCCTTGGGGTTTTAGGACTCGGGTTGCACTATGAGCTGTGATGCGCCTAAGGAGACGAGGGAGCATCTGGGAGCCCTCGAGCAGTGTCACGAATGGCCATCATGACCGTCAAAACGCTGTCCGTTATGTAGCCGGGATACGGTATCAAATACTGCGCGTCAGGCTGTCGCAATTTCTCACGGACTGTTTCAACCACATCGACTTCTCGATTCGTCACCAGCTCCGTATGCACCATCTGGGTAAACGGGAGCGGTATCCCTGGATGCATCACAACCCATTCACGAGAATAATCGGTGCGGGAGAGCACCAAAATCGAAACGGGCTTCCCGAAGAGTGGCATTCCATCGATCAGGCGCCAATGTGAGGTGGACGAGCTTTTCCACCATCGCACATTGGCATTGTACTCCTTCGTCTCGATTCGGTACTCATGTGACTCGACGTCCGCTATTCCAAGTTCGTGAAAGTCGTTGAATGCGTCCCCAAACAAGGGCTCATAAGGCGCATGAGGGCTAAAGGATGGCCCGGTGTCGATCTTCTTGATGATTTCATCTTGAGATTCGACTCCAAACGCTTTTTGTACTTCTTCATGCAGTTTCCTCCTGGTCGGTTCATAAGGGCTGTTGAAGAGAGCGACGACCCAATGCGCCCGGAGTTTGGGGTAGGCTATGACGACTCGCTCCCTTGCTTTTCCTGTGATTGAATCTTGGAGCCATATATCATCGGAATACACGATGTGACGTGTCCACTCCTGTCCAAACTCCCAATACTGTCCAAACGCCACGCCGACCGAACACCATAACAACAGAGCTAGAAATACCGATCGCACTAAAGGTTTCCTATATTGTCGCGATTGGGCGCCTCGAAATCATTTGGCCTTCTTCAGCGTATCGGCTGGTGAAGGCTTCGTCAAAAGAAATGACGGACTGGAACATCGAACGAGAAAAGAAATTAGGGGCTACCCCACGAGCTGGACTGACCCCCTAGATTGAGACACGGCGAATTGGCACACTTGGCACCAGGAGGGGGGTGGCAGGTGACAAAGAAACGTGTGGGCAAGTTTCCAAAGGCCTTTCGGCAGATGGCCGTGGATCGGCTGATGCAGTGCGACAACATCGTAGCACTCGCGAAGGAGCTCGGCATCAGTCGGCGGCTGTTGTATACGTGGCGCGAGAAGCTTGAGCTGCGGGAGAGCCACGGACCGCCGGTGAGTTCGCGCGAGGCCACCCTCCGGAAAGAGATCGGCCAACTCAAGCGGGTGTTGGCCGAGAAGGTCCTGGAAGTGGATTTTTTCAAAGGGGCCTTGCACACCGTCGAGGCGCGACGCCAGCGGATCGAAACAGCTGGCGCGCAGGCATCTACGCCCACATCCGGGACGTGATGTCGAGGCAAGGCTCATTGAGTATCGAGCGGATGTGTGACCTGGCACAGGTCAGTCGGGCGGGATTCTATCGGTCGTTGCGGGCGGACCAACCCGTAGAAGAAGAGATGGCCGTGCGGTCGGTCATTCAGGGGATCGCCGTTGCTCACCGGCGTCGGTATGGCTACCGGCGCATCACGGCGGAACTACGTCGGCGCGGTCTGCTGGTGAACCACAAACGGGTGGTGCGGCTCATGCGGGCCGACAACTTGCTCGCCGTTCAGCCGCGAGCCTTCGTGGTCACGACGGATTCCGATCATGAGAGGGAGGTCGCGCTCAACCTGGCCAGCCGCCTGACCCTCACCGGGATGAATCAGCTCTGGGTCGCGGACCTCACCTATATTCGCCTGCGAGCGGAGGTTGTCTACCTGGCGGTGATTCTCGATGCGTATTCCCGCAAGGTTGTGGGCTGGGCACTCGACCGCACGCTGGCTGCCCGGTTGCCGATCGCGGCTCTGACGCACGCCCTCGCGGAGCGGCACCCGCCGCCTGGGTTGGTCCACCATTCCGATCGTGGCGTCCAGTATGCGTCCGAGGCGTACGTGAGCCTGCTGCGAGCGCACCACATGATCCCGAGCATGAGCCGGCCGGCCAACCCCTATGACAACGCCAGTTGTGAGAGCTTCATGAAGACGCTCAAGCGGGAGGAGGTCTACGCGAACACCTATCGGGACCTGGACCACCTGCGCACAAACGTTGCGGCGTTCATCGAGCAGTACTACAATCGCGACCGGTTGCATTCGGCGCTGGGCTATCACTCCCCGGAAGAGTTCGAGCACGCGGCCAACTTGGCGCCTACGGCGACCGGAGCTACCATGCGGTTTTTCAAGCCTCGAGTGCTCGCTCGAGCAGCATCACCAGTCAGGGATCAGCCTGAACCAACAGAGGCGGTGTGAGGAGCAACATTCATTGAACCACCGAGTGTGCTAATTCAAAACTGTCTCATCCGAGGGGTTCACCTCAGAAACTGTGCTCGTTCGATGCGCGCAGTGAAGGACAGTCCGGCGACTCCCTTGGACGA
>JAABQN010000172.1 GCA_011391455.1 Nitrospiraceae bacterium | reverse complement strand
GAGGTAGGGGGATGGCTCAATCGGAGTACGTCTTTCAGCGAGTGGAAGATCAACGAGAACTGGAACGGCTTCGGATGATCGAGCAGGTGTTCGATCCGGCGAGTCGGAGACGGCTACTCGGTACTGGTCTGCAATCCGGCTGGCGCTGTCTTGAGGTCGGGCCCGGCGCCGGGTCGATTATGACCTGGATGGGCGAGGTGGTCGGTCCGACGGGCCAGGTCGTGGCGGTGGATCTCGATCCGAAGTTTCTCGGTGAATCGGGCCAATCGAATGTGGAGATCGTGCGAGCCGATATCCGGACCGCACAGTTGCCAGAACAATCGTTCGATCTGGTCCATGCCCGATATGTGTTGATACATATACCTGACTATGAAGCGGCGTTGAATCGGATGCTGGATTGTCTGAAGCCTGGCGGCTGGCTCGTGCTTGAAGAGCCAGATTTTTCAGAATCTCATGGCATCACGGGAAGCGAGGGGCAATTGAAAGCGGTACAGAAGGTCAATGATGCGATCAAATGTATGTATGAAAGACTCGGGATGAATTATGCGCTGGGGAGGAATATGTCGGGGCTGCTTCAATCGCGAGGGCTCCAATCCATGACAATGGAGAACGATGGGCCGCCTTCTGCCGGCGGGTCCGGCATGGCGACGATCATGAAGATGTCTGCCGTGCAGCTGCGTGAGAAGTATCTGGCGACCGGGATGGTGTCCGATGAGGATCTTGAACAATACTGTCGTTTCGCGGACAATCCCCAGTCTTCGGCGGTCTACTACACCACGATTGGAGTGAGTGGCCGGAAGGTATCGTGACACGTCTCTTCGTTGCATTGCGGCAGGACGTTCCACTGAGCGCATGGGGAGTCAAATGAAGAAGTTCCATATTGCCCTGGCTGTGACGGATATCGAGGCATCAGTGAGTGACTATGCTCAACGCTTGGGGTGCCGTCCGGACATTGTGATTCCCCACGAGTATGCGCTATGGAGAATGCCGGCGCTGAATCTGTCAATCCGAAGGGCTCCGGCCGGGGAGGGTGGCACTCTGCGGCATTTGGGATGGGAAGATCCCGCGTCTCCGGCCTTTTCTGCTGAACGAGACGCGAATGGCATTCTGTGGGAACATTTCTCATCCGAGCAGCAAGCAGAGGAAATTCTGCACACATGGCCGGGCGTGACCTATCGGCCTAGGTGATGTTGCGATGAATGGGGACCGCTGGCCGCCAGCGCGAACGATCCGCTCGGATCACAGGCGCATGCCGAACAGTGTGCGATTGCTTGGGGGAAGCACGTTGATCGATATCGGCCAGGCGGGGCACATCAAAGCCGAAAAGCCGATAGTGGGTATGGTGAATGGGAAGAGGGGCATAGGATTTTCAAACGATTTGCGAGCTAGCTGATGCAGCTTCGTATCGACCATGCACAGCCTGATGACGCGCCGGTTATCGCTCAGATGGTCGGAGAATTGCTTCGTGAAATCATGGCCGCGATCGGAACTCAGGTGTTTGGTTTTCACCAGGAGGAGACGGAAGCGCGGGCCCGATCCTGGATGATGGATGGGAAATACCGCGTCGTGCTGGCCCGCGATGTGGATCAAGGCGAGCCGTTTGGATTTCTGGCTCTGTATGAGAGCTTTGCCCTGTATGCGGAAGGATCGTTTGGAACGATTCCTGAACTGTTTGTGCGTCCGGCCTATCGGTCGAACGGCGTCGGGGCGGCGTTGCTGTTGGAAGCGAAACGCATGGGGCAAGCAAAGGGATGGCGTAGGCTCGAAGTGACCACGCCGCCGCTGCCTCAATTCGACAGGACGCTGGCCTTCTATCAGCAACAGGGATTCAGTATTTCAGTCGGACGAAAACTGAAAGTGGAGTTGCCGTGAAGCCGGTGATTCAACTCGAATGGACTGGCTGCGGGATTGCTGCCGTGGCTACGCTGGCGGGCGTGAACTACCGCCAAACGCAGCGTGTAGCAAATCGGCTCGGCATTTTCGCTGGCGATTCGATGTTGTGGTCCGAGACACACCATGTTCGCAGGTTGCTCAAGGAGTATGGAATTCGGTCGGCAAGTACCGAAGTGCCCTTCACTTCATGGGAAACCCTGCCGGATCTTGCATTGCTTGCCGTCAAATGGCACAAAGAACGGGATCGTACGTTCTGGCATTGGGTGGTGTTTTTGCGCGGGCCTCGCGGGCCTGTCGTGCTCGATTCGAAACGCGTACTCCGCCGACATGTAAGGACCGATTTTGGTCGCATGAAGCCGAAATGGTTTATTTCGGTTAGTCAGATATAGAAGGCGACTCCGTTCTTGAGCCGAATGCGCTGCCGATGACCAAGCAACTCCAGCCAATCTCCGATGGCAAGATCCGCTGCGGATGGGTCGGTGGCAAGCCGCATTTCATCTCCTATCACGACCGTGAGTGGGGGGTGCCGATTCACGATGACCGGAAGCATTTCGAGATGTTGCTGTTGGAAGGCGCGCAGGCAGGCCTCACATGGGAAACAATCTTGTTGCGGCGGGAGGGTTATCGTCTGGCGTTTGCGGAGTTCGACCCAAAGAAGGTGGCGCGATTTACGGCGAAGAAGAAAGCCCTGCTACTGAAGAATCACGGCATCATCCGCAACCGGCTCAAAATCGACTCGGCGGTGACCAACGCGCAGGCGTTTCTTGCTGTTCAAGAGGAGTTCGGTTCATTCGATCGCTATGTCTGGCAGTATGTCGGTGGAAAACAGAAAGTGAATCGGTGGACACGTATGGCGCAGGTTCCTGCCACGAGCCTTGACAGCGACGCATTGTCGAAGGATCTCAAGAAGCGTGGTTTCCGTTTTGTCGGCAGCACCATCGTCTATGCCTACATGCAAGCCGCCGGATTGGTGAACGATCACACAATTGATTGTTGCATGCGAGTTCGTCGCTAGCGGTTGACACGTGCAGCGTTGTCGAATCGGAGAACCCGCAATTGCAGCAGAGATGCTGATGAATAATGCGGGCTATCGATTTGTGGATTGTAGAGTGGGAGAAGGCACGACTTGCGTCCTTTTCGGGCATTCTCCGTCTATAGAGATGAGGGGGAGGCATTGTGCCTTCCTATTCACTCGAAAGGAGAACCACATGAGACCCCATCTTTCTCTCGATGTGCGAAACGTGCCAGCCTCGGTTGAGTTCTATCAAAAGGTCTTTGGTGTGACGCCGCAGAAGCAGACGACGGACTATGCCAAGTTCGATCTGACGGCGCCGTCGCTGAATTTGTCGCTGGTGTCGTCTACCGGCGCGGTGAGCGCGGTAAACCATCTCGGCATCGAAGTCGAGTCTACCGATGACATCGCGAAGTGGAAACAGCATCTACTGGAACGGGGGATTCTCGAAAAGGTCGAGGAGGGCATAGAATGTTGCTTCGCGAGGCAGGACAAACTCTGGTTTACCGACCCAGACGGCAATCCTTGGGAGGTTTTTACGGTTCATGAGCAGTTGGCTGTCACGGGAACGCTGAAGAATACCGGCTGCTGTGTGCCGAAGAGCAGCGGGGTGGCCCAGCCGGCTGCTTGCACCGTGTAAGGGAGGGGCAGTACCGTATGGACTCGAACGATAGAGGTAGTGGCATGGAAGCTGAGGTACAGGAGATTTGGCAATACATCCATACCGGCCTACGTTCGTTCATCGCGAAGCGTGTTGCCAACGAAGCGGAGGTCGACGACATCGCGCAGGACGTCTGGCTCAAGATGCAGCGAGGGCTCGATGGGCTAAAAGATCGGAGCCGGCTGATTTCATGGATCTACCAGATTGCGCGTCATGCAATCATCGATCATTACCGCGCACCGGGGCGCCGGCGAGAAATGCCCGCCGGGCTTGCGGCAGACCTCGAAGCCTATCACTCATTGTCCGTCAAGACGCCGGCGTCTGAGGATGTCGGCCAGCTTCGTACGGAGCTGGCCGGCTGTCTTCGTCCCATGATCGAACGTTTGTCCGAAGAGTATCGGCAAGCGGTGGTTCTGGTCGATCTTGAAGGGCGTTCTCAGCAGGAAACAGCCGCACAACTTGGGCTCTCGCTCTCCGGGATGAAATCCCGCGTGCAACGGGGGCGTCGCCAATTGAAAGGGATGTTGGAGGCCTGTTGTACGATTGAACTCGACCAGCGTCGTGGGGTGGTTGATTACGATGTGCGAGATCAGCAGGACAAGTCGTGTCGGGATCGACTTGACTGTGGTGTCCGCGGCACCCATGAAACGTGAAAACCCGCCGGTTGCCCTGGTTCATCTGGTTAGTCTCGTTCAACTAAACAAACCAAACAGACCAACTGAACAAGACAAACTAGCTGAGCCTGCCCTGTCTTATTCGTTAGATTTCTCCGACGAACTGATGAAGGATTTGCGGTAGCCGGTCACTTTTTCCAGATAGTGGCGGGTCTCTTCGTAGGGTAGGTTCTTGCGCAACTGGTCATAGACGCCGGCCGGTTGGAGGCTGTTGATCTGGTTGACCGCTGTGGTGCGATCCCGTGAAAAGGTGCGGAAAACGTTGCCTGCGCCGGTATTGTAGGCTGCAATCACGCAATATTCGCGTGACACATTGTGATCCACAGCTTCCAGCTGATTGAACATCAAGACATTCAAAAAGGCCGTTCCCAATTCGACGTTGTTCTCGGGATCAAACAGATAATCCCGTGAAGGGATCACATCCTGGCCTTTCGCCTTTCGGTAGGCTTCGCGGCCCCCGCTGGTGGGGACCAGCTGCATGAGTCCATAGGCCGGGGCCGAGCTGACGGCATAGGGGTTGAAGTTGCTCTCTGTCCGGATGACGGCGAA
>JAABQN010000171.1 GCA_011391455.1 Nitrospiraceae bacterium | reverse complement strand
GAGCAGTTTGACGAGGCTTCTCCGAGTCACGAGTCTCCCTCACCCACGTTGTCGAATCCCGTCATCGAATCGCCGGATGTCTCTGACGTTTTAATAGATCAGACGCCGGTCAGTTTGGCTCCACAGGAACTGGAGGTTCCACCGTCTGAACCTACCGGGCCAACCCAAGAGGTCAATCGCCTCGATCAGGAAATGTTGTCATCGATATTGGCCGAGCCGCAGCCTCTATCGAGTGGAGACCGCGATGATGAGATGGAGGATGAGGGGGGCATAGCGGAGGACGAGGAAGCCATCACTTCTTCCGTCGAATCGACGGGATTGTCTGCTCCCATGCCCTGGGAACAGGTAGAGAACACCACAACCAGAATTGAAGAAGTGGTCCCATTGCCGGCTCCGGTGGTTCAATCGGAGGGAGCATCTCAGCCTGTACTTGTAACAGAGCAATTGTCGAGTCCAGCTCCTGTGCCAGATTTAACGGAGGCTAGTGAGTCGATCTTTACGGCGGAGCCGTCAACGATTCCTGCAGCACTTCCAGAGCCAGAAGTCTCGACCCTGCCCGCCGCTGATTCCTCGTCCACGGTCCCATTTTCATGGAATACCGTCTTCGACGGCGCATGGAAACTTGCTGCAGGAACTTTGTCGCCGAGTTCACCCGCCGCACTTTCCAAGCCTAGTATGAGTTTACAGGATGCGAGGGAATCAGAGTCAGTTCAACCAGAATCAGTGTCAGAACCAGAGTTCTCTTCACCATCCAATACATCAACTCCTGTGCCATCGGCGCTTCTTGTGGAAGAACTCTCGTTGCCAGAAGAACCATCGACTTTTTCGAGCGACGATTCAAGCTCCTTCAAGGTGGACCTATCGGTGCCGTCTCTGTCAGAGCCGGTCGAGCCAGCCAGTGAATCCGAACCGGTTTCGCTCCCATCTTTTATGGAGCCGCAGTCCATGGCGCCGGTACCGGAGGTCTCTGCTCCGGAGCCTTCATTCTCAGCCGTAATCCCGGAAGTACCGCCCGCATCTGAACCAGTTTCCGCAGAGCCTCCTGAAAGTCCTATTACATTGTTGCCGTTCGCCGCCGCTCCTCCGCTCTCCGCAGCGCTGAGTGATACGTCATCCGCATCCGCTGCCTCGATGGAGGCACTGTCGGATTGGAGCACTGGCGAAGTCGATGTTCAGTCCCATCGCCCGTCTGAAAAGAAGCGAAATTGGGACAAGGAGAAGGGGGAAGTTGAGAAATCTACCGGAGCGGTCGCTGAGCTATCGCGTAGTGGTGGATGGGAGCCGGTTCCTTCGGAGGCGAATCGTGTCGTTGAAGCGGTCGCGCCCATCCTGGAGAAAATTGTTCCTCAGGAAGATACGAGACCGGAGTGGGTTCGGGCGAGTGAAGCGATCACGTTTGTGAATGACCCGCCGCCGCCTTCCGTGACGTGGCAGGATCCCGGCATCGAATCCGCTTACTCGAAGACAGAACCTGCGCTCTCGGTCGCCGCGTCGGCGGTTGATGTTCTTTTTGACTCAACGGGAGAGAAAAGCCAGGTCTATACGCAGGATCACTCGGCGCCGCCCAGGCCGCGCCCCCGGTTTACTTCGCGAGTGGCGCGGGTCCGCATCGGCATCTCGTCGTTTATCGGATCCTGTTTTTCGACGACGCGATCGATTGTCCTGTTGTGTGTGGGGGTGGCCTTTTCCTGTGTCGTGCTCGTGGCGGTCGGTATCGGGGCGGTCGGATTGGCTTGGAAAGTGATGGAAGCGCCTCCGTCGCCGGTCTATCGCGACCTGACAACGAGTCCTCCCCCGGCGCTCACTGATTCAAGAAAAAACGGGTATTTCTTGCTGCTCGGCTTCGACGCGTCCCAGGAGCAGGATCCGCTCCAAGCTGGTTACGAGCGCAAGGTGGAAGAGAGCGATCGCGAGGCCGCGAGCGCCTGTATGGCCGGTGATGAGGGGAAGGGGGCGACGACAGGGAACTCCACCAACGCGGTTCGTAAGTGGTTCACCAGCGCCGACCCGATATTGCATATGATGCCGCAGGCTGCAGCAGTACGATCATGGGTGGCTCAAGAAGCGGTTGCCCTCCGACGCTACCAGCAGTGGCTGTCGATGCCGTTTGAAGATGCGGGATACGGGCAAATCCTGAGTCCGAACTGTGCCCATGTTCTGTTGGCCCATCGGTTGTACCTGGCAGAAGGGTTCGCGCAGGATCCCAGCACGGGCCTCGAACGGCTGGAGACCGATATGGCAGCGTGGCGTATTGCGCTGGGGCAGTCGAAGACCTTGATGGTGAAGATGTTGGCAGCCATGGCAGTTCAGGACGACGTCGCAATCGCGTCAGGGCTCTTGTCCCATCAAGACCTCGATGGGGCAGCGCTCAGCCGACTTGGGAAGATCGTTCGTCCTCTCGATCAGGTTGAGCTATCCCTCCGATGGCCTATGCAGAGCCATCTCCTGTGGGCGACGAAGGCTGCAACGACGAGTTTGAAGAACGACAAGACAGGCGATCGTCCTCTATACGTCGCCTTGGCGGCGGCGATGCCTCTTCCTCTGCAGCAACGAGCCAATGCCTATGCGGACTATTACGAGGGAGCGAGCAAAGCTGTGGCGGAAGGGCGCTATACCAGCTTACCGAAACCGTCCAGCTTTCTTCGGACTTCCGCGGTCAGCGTGGTGGACTATGTGGCGAATCCGATCGAGCACATCATCGGAGTCGAGCCGCTCCCATCATGGGATCCCTATGTTGGGCGTATGGTGGAGACCGATGCACGGCTTCGCCTGGCGAGCCTGCAAGTCTGGATCAGGCGAGGGGCACAGGAGGGCAATGTTCTCGCGCGCCTCGCAAAAGCAGGACAGGCTCACTACGATCCCTTTACCGGTCTTCCTATGCTGGTCAATCAGCAGAAGGGTGTGATGTATAGTGTCGGGCAAGACGGCAAAGATCAAGAAGGTGACCCCCTGCACGATGTCGTCGCAGCAATTCCCAAGACTCAATCGGCTCTGCTTGAGAGCAGCCACACCCCGTCAGTACCCCAGTCTGAGTAATCCACCGGACCCCCCGTAGCCAAAGACTTCTGACTACTTCGCCCACGCTGGTTGCTTGACACTGCCGGCTGTATTCCACAGAATCACCGCACACCGCTCACAAGAATAGGCACCATGGCGTCCTCACCCAGACCATTTCCACATCTTTCCTCGGCGAGGAAAGGGACCACATTTCGATCCGCCATTCCGACCCAGATCGTCTCGAACGAAGAGTTTACTCCCTTCTGCCAGACTGCAGCGCAGGCTCGTGCTGAACAGCTTGCCACCGAGATTGTGGAACGGACCGCAGCTCGGCGAGGTCTCACACGTCGAGATTTTCTCAAGACGACCGGCGGGATGGCAGCCGCATTGCTGGCCATGAACTCGGTCTTTGGGAAGTTCTTCGACATTGGAGAGATCGAACTGTTTGAAACGGCAGCCTTTGCCGAGCAGCAGGGCGCGCCCTATTTCATCTTCGATGTGCAGACGCACTACGTCGGTTCGCACTTTGATCCAGCCGGTGCGGAGGGCAATCGAAAGGGAGCGGTGTCCAAACAGGGACTCCTGTCGCTCCGGCGATGGATACGGGAATCAGGGCTCAATCCGAAGCTCACGGGCGATCGGGGTACCATCGACGATCTGTCGTGGGAAAATTTTGTGAAAGAAGTGTTCCTCGACAGCGAAACCACCATCGGCCTCATCAGCACACCGCCCGGACCCTATCCGCAAGAAGCGGTCGTGCCGCCGAAAGAGATGGCGCACATCCGCGATGAAATCAATCGCCTCGCGCAGTCTCAACGAATGCTCGCGCATGGGTTGGCTACGCCCCAACTGGGGGTAGCCGATTTGGACTTCATGGCGATGCAAGCGGAGACGCTCAAGGTCGATGCGTGGAAGTGTTACACCGGCTCCTGCCCAAAGGGATTCGATCGTGGCTGGTGGATGGACGATGAGAAGATCGCCTATCCGATGTTGGAGCAGGTGCGCAAGCTCAATGTGAAACGTGTCTGCGTCCATAAAGGACTTCCCCTTGGGCCAGTGCCGGACTACAACCACCCCAAGGATTTGATCAAGGCCGCAAGAGATTTTTCCGACATCGATTTTCTGGTCTATCACTCGGGGCTCAAGAGCACCTCGGCGGTGGATGCGGTGTTTGCGAAGACCGGGGAAATTCCTTGGACCACCGAGTTCTGCCGCATGAAGCAGGCACAGCCTGGAATCAAGAATATTTACATGGAGCTTGGCTCGACCTTTGCGCAACTCGTCACGACCCATCCCGCAGTCTGTGCGCATGTGCTGGGGCAGATCATCGATGCGTTCGGCGCCGATCATGTGCTCTGGGGAACGGACTCGATCTGGTATGGTTCACCGCAATGGCAGATCGAAGCCTTTCGGCGGTTCCAGATTCCCGATCGGCTGATCGAGCAGCACCGGTATCAGCCGCTCACACGCCAGGTGAAGGATCAGATCTTCGGGCTGAACGCGGCGCTGGTGTTTGCGGTCGATGCCAAGGCGAAGCGGAATGAATTGCGGAAAGACGTTCTGGGGCAACTGAGAATGAGCTATCTGGAAGAAGGGCCAGAACCGAGCCGCAGAGTGTATGGATGGGTGATGGGATAAATACCGTTAGGCGTTAGGCGTAAGGGGTGAGGCGTGAAGCATAAGGGGTAAAGGGGTATGGCGGTTAAGGGGATAGTCTAGAAATGGACAAGCCGCACAAGAAATTGGATCTCTGGAATACGGCGATGGAATTGGCTGTAACTATCTACCAAGCAACCGATTCATTCCCGAGAGAAG
>JAABQN010000170.1 GCA_011391455.1 Nitrospiraceae bacterium | reverse complement strand
GACTCCGCCCTTCCAGCTCCGCTTCTTGACGTTAAATACGCAGGAAGAGGTGAAGGGATTTCCCTTCACTGGCTGCGGCCCGACAAACAGGGTCACGCGGAACTGGGCAGGCTCTGGTGCATGCGTCATTGCCATGGCGGGCATTGTAGCATGGCCGTCGATCTCAAGGGATGCCTCATTGACGGCTTGATAGTGCGACGATAAGATGCCCGGACTATGACTACAGCCATCTATCAGCGTGTCAGCGAAATTCAACAGGCATTGCGCGATGCCGAGATCGGCGGCTGGCTCTTCTACGATTTCCGCGGGAGCGACCCCCTTGCCTATCGCATACTCCAGCTCGATCCGAGGCTGCATGTGACGCGGCGGTGGTACTACTGGATTCCTGCGCAGGGGGCTCCGGTCAAGGTGCTGCATCGCATCGAGCCGCACGTGCTGGATACGTTGCCGGGACAGGCTGAGTACTATGTGTCGTGGGAGCAGCAACGGCAGATCCTTGGACGGCTGCTCGCCGGCGGGCTCCCTGTCGCCATGCAGTATTCCCCGTTGAATGCGGTTCCCTATGTATCGCGCGTGGATGCCGGCACGATCGAATTGATCAGAAGTTACGGCGTCGAGGTGGTCAGTTCAGCGGATTTGATTCAGACGTTTGAAGCCCGTTGGACGGATCGTCAACTCGAATCGCATCAGTTTGCGGCGGCGGCGCTTCGGCGCATTGTTGACGAGACATTCAGTCATGTTCATGAGGTGGTCACGCAAGGCAGCGGTCTCACTGAATATGGAGTGCAGCAATTTATTCTGGCTCGTATAGGCGAGGCAGGGATGGTCACGTCGAGTGCGCCGATCGCCGCCGTCAATGCCCACAGTGCCGATCCCCATTATGGTCCGGCAGAGATTGGGTCTGCCGAGGTCACCCGCGATGCCTTGCTCTTAATCGATCTCTGGGCCAAACGAGCGGAGGCCGGTTCGGTCTACGCCGATATCACCTGGACTGGTTATGTCGGTCGGACGGTGCCGGTGAAACATCACGAGATCTTCGATTTAGTCCGGCAGGGACGGGACGCGGCCCTGACCTTCGTTCAGACAAAAATAGCTGCCGGCCATTGCCCATTTGGCTGGGAAGTCGACGACGCCTGCCGGCAGGTCATCCAACGTGGCGGCTATGGCGATCAATTTGTCCATCGCACGGGCCATTCGATCGGTGAAGAAGTTCATGGCAACGGAGCCAACATCGATGGTTTGGAGACGCAGGACACCCGCCGTCTGATGCCGAAAACCTGCTTTTCCATCGAGCCGGGAATCTACCTGCCCGGCGAGTTTGGGATCAGGAGTGAATTGGACGTCTACATCGCCGAGCGCGAAGCGTTGGTGTTCGGTTTGCCGTTGCAGATTGAGATTGTACCGATTTTTTAGCAGGATGCTGAAAAAGCCCGCCAGCGGCGTTCTCGGCTCATCGATATCCTAAACGTACCCCTGAGGGTACGCCTCCGGTTTCGATTCGTCTGTGGCCTTGCTGGACAGCCTTTTTGAGCATCCCGTTTAGAGTACTCTGGCCCTTCCTTGACAGTGCCTCCTAATGGCCTATAGAGTTGATTCGGCTCGTAACAAGGCAAGCTCCTAAGCAAAAGGATTCACGCCATGTTCGGTACCATGGGGATCTCGGAACTCATCATTATCCTCGTCATCGTCCTTATCATTTTCGGGGCGGGAAAACTCCCACAAATCGGTGAAGGAGTCGGTAAAGCGCTCAGAGGGTTCAAGAAAGAAGTTAACGATATCCCCTCGCCGGATGCAACACCGCCCGAAGTGAATCAACCGGCGCCCATGCAGGCCCAATCAACGATCCAAACAGCGCCGGCGCCGGTAGCTACGCCTGGACAGACCTCTACCGCTCCGAAGCCTGGAACGCCCTATATACCTGGACCGGAAGCGACTCCAGGAACTACCGCCGCCTTGATGTATAAAATGGCGGCTCCACCACAACCGGCTTCGCCAATGACATCACCGCCGGCCCAGCCAGGATCGGCTCAACCGACGGGGCAGGGCCAGCAGCCTCCCACGATGGAAGATCGTGCCGCTGCCCCTGCGCCTATGATGAAGGCACAGTACCCGCCTCTTCCCGCAGGCGCCCAGGTAAAGCCGGTCGCGAAGCGCCCATCGGCCATTGTCAACAAGGATGCCGTGGCCCGTGTGCAGTCGCAGCAGGCGGCGATGAAGACAAAGGCTGCACAGTCGGCAGGCATTTCCCCAGGGGATATGCAGAGTTTGGGAGAAGGACTGGGGGACGCGTTGCGGACGTTCAAGCACGTTGTTGCCGATGTCCGCAATTCGGTTGAACCTGAGATACGGACAATCCAAGCCGAGATGGATTCTGCCCAGAAGGAATTCCAGCAATCCATCGAAGCGGTCAAAGAACTACCTGCCTTGCACGAAGAACCTCCTAAACAAGCGTGAACCGGGATAGAGCGTCCTCTCGCACCATCGGGTCTGTTGTTCTCCTGTCAGTCCTCTCGCTTGCCGGCTGTGTCCAGGATTCTCCCCCTTCATCGAAGGAGCGGACGCTCTCTCTCATGCTGGAATTGCTCCAGGATGAGGCGCCGGAAGTGCGGCGGGTTGCCGTAGAGTCTTTGGGCAAGATCGGTGACCCACGAGCGGTGGACCCCATTCTCTCCCTCCAGCACGATCCTGCAGCCATAGTCCGCGAAGCATCGGTATTGGCCATGGGGCGCTTGAAACCCACTGCTACCGAGGAAGTAGTGGTCCTATTGACTCAGGCATTGGAAGACCCTGTCGAATCGGTTCGGCAGGCAGCGGTTGTAGCAATCGGCGAGATTGAGACAGGGACTCGATTGCTCCAGCCCGTCGCAGGGCTACTGCGGTCTTCGGATGTGAGGGTTAGGATGGCGGCGGTGCAGGCATTGCTGCAGATCGATGCAAGCCAATCGATTCCCACGCTTGTCGCAGCAGGGCGTGATGCCGATGCGGAGGTTCGTCAGGGCATTGTGGCAGCGGTGGGTGAATGGGGAGGGGCGGCGGTCTCGCCTTGGCTCAGAGAACGTCTAGCTGAAGATTCCGCGCCAGGGGTGCGGGCAGAAGCGGCTTATCGTCTGGGAATACTCAGCGATCCTGATGCGAGGGTTGCGCTTGAATCGACGGCGGCGAGGGATCCGGATAGTGGGGTGCGCCGCTGGGCGAAACGGGGACTTTAAGCTGATACGCGTGAACGATTTAACGCATCGACAAGTTCGACCAGCTCGACGCGGGCCTTTTCGTCGATTTCGATAAATTTGACGCCCATTCCTGGGAAGAGCAGATTCCGTTCAGGTTTGTTACGGGTCCAGGCGACCTTCGTTTTGGCCGTGTGTTTTTCCCAAGGACGATCGGGCAGTGAAAACTCAACGGATAGCTCGGTCCCAGGAGCCAACGGGGCGCTACTTTCGATGAATAGCCCGCCTGCACCGATGCCGCCGGTTAAGCTGTCGAACTGTTTGCCTTCCGGGGTCGTGCAGCGAACCTTCATGGCGAGCGGAGCTCTCGGATGAGACCGCGCATGGGCAAATCTCACGTCATCGTCGGTGGCAAGAATTTGTTCAATGATTGCTCCCCACGACAGGGCGCCGAGCAGTTTTCCCGTGGCACTGTAAAGCGTGACCGCTTCCTGGTCGGCATTCATCTCAAGGACTTTGCCTTCATGGTGTTCCGTTGTGATCACAGGAAATTTCATGTTTAGGTCCGGGTAGTATTGAATGCGGTACGATCCAGTGGCAGATGCATAGTTGCTAGGCCGGAGCTTCAACAGTCTGGAGGGACTTCACCAGTTCTAGCACACGGTTACGGATTTCTTGATCAATCTCCGTAAAGCGCACCCCCATGCCTGGGCTAAATGTATATTGGTCTGCTTTAGGACAGACCCACGCGACGAGACCCTTCGCCGGCAACCATTTTGACGGCTCCTCCGGCAGCGAAAATTCAAGAGCGAGAGTGGTGCCGATCTGAAGCGGGCTTAGGCTTTCAATAAAGAGCCCGCCTCCGCCGATACCTCCTGCGCGACTTTCAACCTGCTGGCCTTCCGGGGTTGTGTATTTGACACGAAAGGTGAGTGTCACGCGCGGCTCATTTCTGGTTTCCCGGCTCGCCTGGGGCTTACGGTAGGCCAGAATCTGGTCGATGACGAAGTCCCAGGACAGGTTGCCCATAGGTTCGCCGTTGATACCCAGGAGGGTGATCAATTCACGGTTTGCATCAAGGTCAAGAGCCTTCCCCTTGTGTCGAAGGCTTGAAGACACGGGATATTTCACAGGTCCTCCACGTTCAATCTGTAGCGCAAGTATAGCGCAGCATTTCCTCTTGTCGAGGGAAAGCGTAGAGTCAGAGGAGCGTCAAGGCTCCGAAGGAAGAGAAAGCAAGGAGTATTCCAGAAAGAAGGTTGTGGGGGGGGACATCCAGGCCAGGGTGATCCTGGCCTGGAGGATTCTGAGTAGAGGTCTCGTGGGGAGAGTGAAAAAGGCTACAGTTATAATGACTTAGGCGGTCTTCACATCCTTGTCCTGCTCAAAGATTCGGATGGGAGCGTGCTTGCCAAGGATGGCATCTTCGGTGATGAGCACCTCCTTGATCTGCTTCTGAGAGGGGGCATCATACATCACGTCCAGCATCACGTCTTCGAGGATGGCGCGCAAGCCTCGCGCCCCGGTTTTCTGGAGAAACGCTTTCCGTGCGATTGCCCCGAGCGCGCCTTCCGTGAACTTGAGCTTCACCTTTTCGAAGGAGAGCAATTTCTCATACTGCTTCGTGAGTGCGTTTCTCGGTTCGGTCAAGATT
>JAABQN010000019.1 GCA_011391455.1 Nitrospiraceae bacterium | reverse complement strand
TGCGAGGGTTGGCTCATCAGAAACGGGTCCATGAGCTGATTCGTCAACTCATCATAACGAGTGGCCAGCACTTCCCATTTTTTCAGTAAGACTGCTTCCATGGTTCCGTTTCCCGCCGATTCGTCCTCAGCCGCTTGCCGCACAAAAACAAAGAGACCCTGCCCCTCAGCGAAGCAGGGTCCCTCGTATGACCTCTTCTCGAGCTACTTGTCTTTCTTCGCGTACTTCTTCTTGAATCGTTCAACGCGCCCTTCAGTATCGATGATCTTCTGCGTCCCCGTGAAAAATGGATGGCAGTTCGAACAGATATCGACATTGATATCGCCGCCCGTTGATCTGGTCTTATATTTATTGCCGCAGGCGCAATGCACTGCGACTTCCCGATACACGGGATGGATGCCCTTCTTCATAATTCACACTCCCCCGACGTCACAATCATCAACCTTCGCCTATTCGAAGATCTGCCACTGTACCCTGTCCCAGTAACCAGATACAAGCCGGATATTATCGATTCATCGACTGCAGGAATTCCTGATTGGTCTTCGTGCCATGCAGTTTGTCCATCAGAAACTCCATGGCTTCCATCGTCCCAAGCGGACTCAACACCTTGCGTAGAATCCACATCTTATTGAGACGATCCTTATCCACCAGCAATTCTTCTTTTCTCGTCCCGGACTGGGCAATATCAATGGCTGGGAAGAGCCGCTTGTCGGCCAGACGGCGATCGAGATGGACTTCCATATTACCTGTCCCTTTGAACTCTTCAAAAATCACATCGTCCATCCGGCTACCGGTGTCGACAAGCGCGGTCGCCATAATGGTGAGGCTCCCGCCGTTTTCGATGTTGCGGGCCGCCCCAAAGAACCGCTTCGGCCGCTGGAGCGCGTTCGAGTCCAATCCACCCGACAACACCTTGCCGCTTGGCGGCGCGATAGTATTGTAGGCACGCGCTAGGCGGGTGATACTGTCTAACAACACGACGACATCTTTTTTATGTTCGACCAGCCGCTTGGCCTTTTCGAGCACCATTTCAGCCACTTGGGCATGGCGCTGGGCCGGCTCATCGAAGGTGGAGCTGATGACTTCGGCCTTGACCTGTCGTTGCCAGTCGGTCACTTCTTCCGGCCGCTCGTCGATAAGCAGCACGATCAAAGTCACTTCTTTATGGTTCTTGAGAATAGCCCGGGCGATGGCTTGCAACATCATCGTTTTCCCGGTTCGGGGAGCCGCAACGATCAGCCCACGTTGGCCTTTGCCGATCGGGGTCGTGAGCTCCATCACGCGAGTGCAATATTCTTCACGGTCGAATTCGAGGGCCAAACGCTCTTCCGGATAGAGCGGCGTCAGGTTATCGAAGAGGATTTTGTCGCGAGACACTTCGGGGTCTTCGTAATTGACCTTCTCGACCTTGAGCAACGCGAAATACCGCTCGCTCTCTTTTGGCGGCCGGATCTGCCCGGACACGGTGTCGCCGGTGCGCAAATTGAAACGCCGGATTTGAGAGGGGGAGATATAAATATCGTCGGGGCCGGGGAGGTAGTTCGAGTCGGGAGCGCGCAGAAATCCGAACCCATCGGGGAGCGTTTCGAGCACGCCTTCGCCGAAAACCACGCCGTTGTTCGCGGTCTGCGCCTGCAGAATTGCAAAAATCAATTCCTGCTTCCGCAGATTCGGTGCGCCATCGATCTTCAGATCACGTGCCACCTCATTGAGATCAGCGATGGACTTCTGCTTGAGCTCCGCCAGGTGCATAACCTCCCCCTTCGTTTGTGTCATGAGTTTCCTCTCAAGCCCTCAGCTGCATCGTTATCGGCAGCAATCGCACATGGTGAACCATGGGAAATTATCCAGGAACTGAACTAAATAAAAGTAAATGGTAATACGTTGATGATTGTGTCGTGTCTATCAGCTAAAAGAGGATGACCCGTGAGGGACTTACCCGTTTTTGTTTGTCGCTATCAGAGTAGGACTCTGTCTCATGGTGCGGATATTGTTGCAGGCCGGAACTCATGCCGAGCTGATTCGCCTCTGTTACTCTGAGCATTTATGACTTGTATCGAGATGCGCCCCGGAAGTCTTGTGTGTGGAGATAACTTTGAACCGAACTAAGATAGTGGGTGGATAATAACGCGGGCTGTGTTCCTTGTCAACAGAGACATCTTTTTTTCACACTATCCACTTCAGGGTGAGTCGGTCCAGCCGGCCCTGGCTGCTCCTGACGGCAACGCGTGCCTCTGGTTGCAGCGCAAAAGAGTGGTGTGCTACTACATGAGCCGCTTCGCAGGAGCACACTATGGCGCACGACGACGAGCAGGGACAGCACGAGCGAATATTTACATTGTCCGAGGCCAATCGCCTCATTCCCCAGCTCAATTCCAAGCTGACTTCAATCCAGCAAGCCAAGGCTGTCTTGTCACGCACGAAAGAAGATATCAAGAAAGCCAGCGCCCAGGCCGAGTATTGCGGGGGCAGTACCGTTGGGCACCTCTACATCTTGGGTCTTCAGCAAGTCAGTACGAATCTTCAGGCGATTCAGGAACTCGGCATCCTGGTGAAGGACCTGGATCTGGGTCTTTGTGATTTCCCCCATCTTCATGACGGACGAGTGGTCTATCTATGCTGGAAGCTCGGAGAACAAGAAGTTCGCTGGTGGCATGAGACGACCACCGGCTATAAGGATCGCTGCCCGCTAGAGGACTTAGCCTGAAGTCAGAACCCTACTCCTCAACCCTCGAGATATTTATGAAATTTGTCATACTCGGATTCGACGGTCCCGACGGGGAAGCCAAACGAAAAATCCATCGGCCGGCACATCTCGCCAAGATGGAGCCTCTCGATCTGCAGGGCCGAGTTGTGCTTGCCGGGCCGCTTTCAGATAAAACAGGAAGTCTTATCGTCATCGAAGCCGACTCGCTGGAAGAGGCGCAACGGTTCGCCCGTGAAGACCCCTATACCATTCACGGCATATTTGAACGGGTAGAAGTCCACCCATTTATTCAAGTCTTTCCAAAGGAACGGTAGCCGGAGGTCTGGCGCTCCGAACGCATTGCCCCCTTACCCATTGAGCGGTATAGTTGTCCGATGGAACTGTATCGGCGGCTATCCTATCCCTCCCTTTTTACGCTCCTTCTTGCGCTCCTTCTATGGGAGCCCTCTGCCTTCAGCGCCTCCTCGAAAACCGTCATTGCCGACAGTCAATACGTTATGGCGGACGGCGACACTCTGGCTGGCGCAGAAGAGAAAGTCCTTCAACGGGCCCAACGCAAAGCAGTAGAAGAAGCGGGGGTCTATCTCGAATCCACATTTCATGATGTGGAAAAAGAATCTGGCGGGAGAAGCACGCAAGCCAGCTCGCTGGAAATCAGAACGATTGCTGCGGCTATTACAGAAACGGAAATCCTCGAATCCAGCCGCTCCTTCGAGCGTGATCGTCCCGTCTTCTTCATACGCATTCGCGCCACTGTCGATATCGACAGTCTGACGGATGCGATACGCCGACTGCAATCCGAACAGCAACTCGCCCAACACTTTCGCCAGCTGCAGCGGGAGAATCACCAATTACGTTCGCAGCTGAAAGAGCTTCAACATCAACCGGTCGGCGTCCGAATGTTGGCAATCAATCCAAACGGGAAATCCGCCTCACACCTACAGGCGCGTGCGGTACTCGAGACTGCGCTCCATACATCGAATCTGCGGGACAAGATCCAGCTCAGCACCGACGCGACCACTCTTGACGATCACTACGTCGATCCACTGATTGTGCGAGGGCAAACCTATCTCCAGCTGGTCTCCCTCGCCTTCTCCCAACAGGCGCAATCCTCGGAATACAAGGACTATCTGAATAAAGCGAAGACAGACTTCGAGCGCGCCATCGCACTCGACGCTAAAAATGTATGGGCATGGATTGGGAAAGGGGATGTCCTCGTCTGGCTGAAACAACCAGACGAGGCTGCTGCTGCCTACGAACAGGTTCTTGAGCTCGACCCATTCGCCGATATCGCCCGCCAGCACCTGATCAGTCTCTCCACAACGAAAGCCCGGCACCAGGCAGACTCCAAACAATGGCATCCCGCGTTAGCCACGCTGCAGAAGCTCCTCAATGCCCCGACGCATGAAAGCTGGATTCCCTATCACAAAGAGGCCTATGCACTGAGGAGCAAGATTTACCTTAAGCTGAATCAGCCGGAACAGGCGCTTGCGGATCTGTCCATCGTTATTCAAGTGGACCCTACGAATGTTGCAGCCCTGACGGCCAGAGCAAAATTGTATCGGAAACGGCTACAAGGGGAGCTCGCCAAGGAGGACCTTGAAAGAGCCTGTGCCCTCGGATCCATTCCAGCCTGCAAGCAATTACCATAACACCGCGCAATATATCAGGCTTTGTGCTTGCGTCTTCTGCGCGAGCAAACGAGCCGATAGCTATCGGATGCCTACCGATGGGTTTGACAGCTTGGAGAAGCAGACCCTATAATGCAAACTGCTTAAATGCATGCTAGGTGCGCGCGAGTGCAGCCTAGAGGCAATGCCCTCATGCAGGACAAAAGGCCTAAGCCTCCCTGGTTCGGTAGCCCAAAATTTCTCGGTCGTGGGGCTTCTGTGAGGTTGCAGGGAGCACGGAAAAAGCTTAGAGTACTGGACACTAAGAATCATCGGAAGACCTTGGCTTCTCGTTATTTACCCCTTTCGGAAAGTGAACTCCAATGACTCAGTATCGTGTCCTGCCAGGCCCGGAACATTTCCTTCCTCCATCGGCAGCGAGTATGGGTATTTGCTTACCGGATCCTGGGGAAGCTCATATCAACGGTGTCATCGTTCCAGAGGAAAAGGCGTACGAGGAAGCGGCGAAACAATTTCTCATGGCCAAGGTGCCGACCCTCTTCCCAGGCCCCTTAGTCCTATGGGCCTGGAATGAGAAGGCGGCCAAAAAGGCCACGGCCATCCGCCACTTGTACAACACGATTAAGGAATGCGTGCAGCCGGGGCAAACGCCCATGCTGATCCCGATGCCTGACTATCGCCCCAAATACCCGAAGATCAATCCTGAAGTCGAGATCAACCCCAACCACCCGAATCTGACCATCTGGCACAACAAAATCGATTGCTGCATGTTCATCGGGGTCCACTGCCATCAAGCAAATTTGTCGCTCAAAATTATTCGGGGCGGCACCTCCTGCTATACAATTGCCATGTGCGCTCAAGCGGGTCATGAAGATGCGATGTTATCCTTCCGCGACGCATCCGTCGAAAAGATTATGAAACTAGCCGATGCCGTGAAAAGATTAAAAGGGACGGTTAAACCACGGCTGACGTCAGCCAAGAACGGAGCCTGAAGCTAATTCACGCAGCATGACGTTCTGAAGACAGTGAAAGGAGACTGAACCATGGCAGACACACACTCAGTCATCGGCACAAAAAATAAAAAAGGCCAGACCTTTACCGACACTTGGAAGATGATGAACGACGCGCCGCGCACGCCGTCGTTCTTTACGGGCAGCGAGGTCATCAAAGAAGCGCTCCGGCGAGCCAGCTGCGACGTGATGATCGCATACCCGATCACCCCGCAGAGTGAAGCAGCCGCTTTGATCGGCGAACTCTTTGCCGAGGGTTACATCGGCGACTACTTCCGCGGCGAGAGCGAATTCGCCGTCATGTCGCAATGCGCGGGGGCGGCCTTCGGTGGGGCTCGGGTATTTACGACGACTGCGGGACCAGGCACGATGCGCGCGATGGAGAACTTCCCGATGTGGTCCGGCGCACGGTTGCCGATTCAGATGATCGTCACCTGCCGCGGCATCAATTCACCTCTGTCGATTCAGCCCGACACGCTTGAGATTGCCTATCTTTTGAATACCGGCATGCTCGTCTGGCATGCGGAAACCGCACAGGACTTCTTCGATTGGATTCTCAAAGGCTACATGGTGTCGGAAGAGCCCGATGTGCACCTCCCCTTAGCGCTGTGCTGCGACGGATTCTTCGTGACGCACACCAAGGACGTCGTCAATCTTACCCCGGCAGACATGTGTCTTCCGCCCTATGACCCCTACCGCTCCCCCGTGCCCTGCATGGACATGGAATGTCCGCCGGTTCGGATGATGCGCGATCCGTTTGTCATGAAGAGCAACTACATCAGCTATGCCACCCACGCCTCCTGGCAGCAAGAAGTCTGGGCGGCGGTGGAGCGGTCCCGCAAACACACGATCAAGTGGATAAACGGATTGATCGAAACAGAAAATACTGATGCCGAGGTTCTCATCGTCGCCTCCGGTACGGCGGTATCGCAGGGCCGTGAAGCCATCCGGCTCCTTGAGGACGAAGGCATCCGTTGCGGCCTGGTAAAGATCAAGTCCCTGCGGCCCTGGCCAGGCGAGGAAATCCGTGAAGCCACGAAAAATGCCAAGCACATCATCGTCCCGGAGTTCAACGTAACCGGGTGGTTGGCTAAGGAAATTAAAGCCACCATCCCGAACAGTGAACGTGTGAACGCCGGCCCACGTGTCTGCGGAGGCATGACGATGCCACCGGAAATTATTGTTTCAGAAATCAAGACCCTGCTCGGCATGCGCACCATGTCGATGGCCGGTCGCGGTAGTTGATCGCACCTATGCAGCAAGAACTGAACGCCCTGAATAAGACGCACCACTGAGGAGGCCATCATGAGCAAAGAGAAAATTAAGATTTCGGAAGATCTGTACGACATCATGCCGTCCGACTATCAAGACCTGGTCAAGAGCGCGACCTACGGCAAAGAAGACCGGGGCTGGAAGGATATCGGTAACAGCAAGGAACTGATCGAGCAGCACTCCCTCTGCGCCGGCTGCCCGGAATCCATGGCCTTCCGGTACATCCTGGCCTCATTGCCTAACCCCGAAGACACCGTCATGGTCGGCTCCACCGGCTGCACCAGCCTGGTGTTCCCCATGGTGGCTGTGCACAACATTCACTCTCTCTTCGGTAACCAAAACGCCATCGCCTCCGGTTTGAAACGCGCCTTGAGCGTCCGTTTCCCGGGCCGGACGAAAGACGTGGTCGTGCTCGCCGGCGACGGCGCAACCGTCGATATCGGTCTCGACATGACACTTCAAGCCTGGTTCCGCCAGGAAAAGTTCACCACGATTTGCTTCGATAACGAACTGTACGCCAATACTGGTGGTCAGGAGAGCGGCCTGATGCAGAAGGGGTTCGTGGCCAAGATGGCGCCGGTTGGGAAGCTCTTCGACAAGGTCCGTCTGCCTGAAATCGCTCGTGAATCAGGCTGCCATTACGTGATCCAATGCACCGTCAGCAAGCCCTCCCTCGTGGAGAAAGTAGTCCGGAACGCGGTCATGATCGCACGCGAAATCGGCCCGACCTACCTCCAGCTCTATACGCCTTGCATTCTCGAAATCGGAAAGAACAGCATGGAAGGGCTCCAGGAAATGCGGGACTCGGAAAAACCGACCGAGCGGTTTGCCTACAGAGAGTACATCAGCGAGCCGGCCAAGCAGCTCCTGGCAGAGATATCCGCCAAGGACAAGGAAAAGAAGGCCGCGGCAAAGCAGCTCGCCTCCCAGGGAGCCTAATCAGATTCTGGAGGAGAGACGACCATGATCAAGAAAAGACTGAACATCCGGATGTCTGGATTAGGAGGGCAGGGCGCCGTCACAGCCGCACATGTTCTCGCTATGGCTGCCAACCGCGACGGCAAGTTTTCGATCTCCAATCCCTTCTTCGGCGCCGAGAAACGCATGGCGCCGGCGGAGAGCTATTGTCGGATCGGCATCGAACGGATCTACGACCGTGGCGAGTTGGTATTTCCCGACGTCATCCAGGTCTTTCATCCCCAGGTCATCACCATGGGGAAGAGCTACACCATGCCCTTCTACTCCGGCGTGAAGGAAGGTGGCCTCGTCATCATCAACTCCGACCAGGAGCTTCTGTCGGCAGACGACCGAGAACGTCTCAATGATCTAAATGTTAAAGTGTTTTACATTGCGGGAACCGAGCTCGCGATCGAGGTGGCCGGCACCGAGCTATCGACGAATATGTCGATGATCGGATCGGTCGCAGGTATCACCAAGTGCGTCTCAATGGAAGCTCTGGACGGCGCCTTACAGGAACGGTTCGGGAAAAAGTTCGTCGCCTCCGGTGGAACCGCCTCCTTAGATGAAGCGATCAAGAAGAAATTTGCCAAGAAAGAAATGTTGCTCGCCAAGAATCTGGCAACCATGCAGGCGGCCTATGAAATCGCCAGTGAATGGGCAGAGAAGAATAAGTATGAGCTGCGAGTCGGCAATCCTGCTGTTGCGGCTTAACGAGAGAAGGAACCAGCTCGCATGTATAACGTAGCCCAAGTCATCGATGAGAAATGCGTGGCCAAGAAGGGGTGTCGGCTCTGCATCATGTATTGTCCTGAGGCCAATTGCCTTGACCTCAATCCGACCAAAATGGTGGCCGAAGTGACCATTGACCGCTGTAAAGGCTGTGACCTCTGCGTGGTCGTCTGCGACGCAGCCAAGCATTATGCCATCACCATGCAGGCCGTCAGCGCCACCGGAAAACTGATGTCCAAAAAAGGTGAGTCAGCCGCGCTTGGGCAGGCCTACCAAGGATAACCGTTTCATGTAGCGGGTCTCCCGCGCAAGACCCCATGGCGCCTGCGCTATGGGGTTTTTTGTTGATGTAATTCTGGAGGAACAGATGGAAGCTGAAGATAATGTCATTGATGAGCTCATTCGAGAAATTGCCGGGCTGATCCACGAGTACCCCAAAGTGCTCGAACGTCGTGCAGTTGAGATCCATGCCAGCGGGAAAGACCCGGATTTGGCGCAGACACTTATCAAGGCAGCCGACACCATGCGCGACAGTGGGAATCTCTATCTGACATGGGCAAAGCACTACGCATCCGTCTCGGCAGGCAGGACCGACGCGACCTCGAATGAGGACGAAACCGAAGATTTCGACGTGTAACTGGGCTGCTAAAAAGGCCACCCGCACCAGAGAAGATTGAGCTTGAGACTAAGTGAGAATATCGGACTTCAGCTAGCCTTGGCCTCAACCTGTCCATTCCTCTTGTAAAAAATACTCGCTCCCACCCTACCAGTTCATGCTAGAATGTGTTCGTTTCGGCTGGACCAGATTCCCCGGTAGCTCAGTGGTAGAGCAGCCGGCTGTAGGAACGTGGGTGACTCGTGGCGGAGCGCCGCACATACGCCGATCGTCGCAACTATCTCATCGCTGCCGTCAGCAAACGACGGAAGACGGTTCGCTACAGAGCTTTAACCTACAAAGGTGGGCGCTGCCAGAGATGTAGTTATGATCGGTGGATGGAAGCGTTGGAGTTCCATCATCTGACTTCGACCGAGAAGGATTTTGGTATCTCGAGTAAGGGATACACCCGCAGCTGGGAGAAAATCCGAGCGGAGTTAGATAAATGCATACTCCTCTGCGCAAACTGTCACAGAGAAATTCACTCCTCACTGCAGCCTCCACGGGAAACCGTGGTTGAAACTTCGGGTGAATTCAGGGAAGCCTGCCCCGATTCCATGACGAATCGGAATGGGAACCCTGAGCGAAGCCTGCCGAAGGGTCAGCGTGTAGGCAGGAACGTGCAGAGACTAGAGGCTGCGGAACCCGTCCAATAACGCCTCACTAGCGCCCGACACCCTCCCCTGCTTTTTATGCAGGCGGGTGAAGAGATAGTCCAAGCCCGGTTGAAAAATCGGGGCACTTGTAACCGGCTGGTCGCAGGTTCGACTCCTGCCCGGGGAGCCAATCCAGACGAAAAGGGGCACTTCACTCTGTGAAGTGCCCCTTTTGTTTTCTTCCACCAGTGAAAATCGTTACACGTGAGACGTGAAAGGTGAAACGTTAAACGTGGGACCATCGCCCAACCCTCTGCTAAACATTGACAAGGGAGTAACGGCACGGGACAATCACGCAATCAATTGCAGTCTGTCTTGACGACTATGCCAATCGATATACTCAACAGTTTGGACGTATAAATCAATGTCACGGGACAAACATATACTCGTTACCGATTACCCCGTTACAAGATACAAATGTGGGCTCAAGGTAGGTGACCAAGTCCAACTGAAAAAAGACTTGATTGCCAGAGACGACAGAAATCGACCGACAGGAGAAATCCATCAAAAAGGTGAAATCTGGACAGTCCTTCGGGGATCCAATGTCGGAAGAATAGCTGTCTGGTTTCGACAGCCAGACGGCACCCCCCACACTTGGGATGATAATCCTGAATCCATCAACGAATGGTTTGAGGTAATCAAAGAAAAGAAGACAAAAAGAACCTGAACGAGGCATTGAAATAGCTGTCAGAAATCAGCAGGTCTCTTTCTCACATAGAATCACAACCGGCACCTCCAGTATCAAGAATTGTTAAAATACTGAGAGCCACCATCTCAAAGGCTTCGAAACCTCTCTCGATGGCCGTTGTTACCTTCAGTGCGAAGACTCCCATCCCACTTTGTCACTTCCTGACAATCCATACTGCAGAACCATCGAATTTATCTGTATGATGGGTTCCATGTCACCAAATGGGCGAGAGTTTACACCGGCTGGCTTGTTCCGCAATCCACATCTCATGACTATTCTCCCAGGCTATTGGCCTCGCGGGGAACTTCTTGCCGGAGTACCGACTGAGTCGCGCCTCTTCACCACCGAGCCGCATACCCAGTTGCTCGGCTTCTGCCACTGGCAGCCCACTCGAACCGCGTGCCGGACCTTGATACTCGTGCACGGGCTTGAAGGCTCCAGCGAGTCTCACTATATGCACGGCATCGCCGCAAAAGCTTATCGCGCGGGATTCAATGTCATTCGCATGAATCAACGGACTTGCGGCGGGACCGAACACCTGACCCCAACGCTCTATAACACCGGCTTGAGTCAGGACTACCGAGCTATCGTCCAGGAATTGTCTCGCGTGGATGGCCTCAATCGCATCTGGCTTGTCGGCTATTCGATGGGAGGAAACCTCATCCTAAAAGCAGCCGGCGAAGCAGGCTCGTCAGAAGCAGCCTTGGCCGGCGCAATCGCAGTCTGTCCGAATATCAACCCCCCTATATGCGTCGAGGCGCTGGAGCAGCCGCGCAACTGGATTTACCACAGACATTTTCTCGTGGAACTCAAAGCACGACTGCGACGAAAAGCTGCGCTCTTCCCCGGCAAGTGGGATCTCAAGGATCTCGACCGTACCACCAGGATGAGTGAATTCGACCACCGCTATACGGCCCCGGACGGAGGGTTCGCCAGCGGGGCCGACTACTACAATCGCGTGGGCGCATGCCATGTGGTCAAATCTATCGCTGTCCCCACCCTCATCGTCACAGCACAAGACGATCCCTTTATTCCCTACTCCATGTTTACGGTGCCGCAGATTCAACGCAACAATCGGATTCGAGTGATGGCGCCCCGCTACGGTGGCCATTGCGGATTCTTACAATGGGCAAACAGCGGGGAAGATGCTTTCTGGGCGGAGAATCGAATTATGGACTTCTTGCAAGAACGAATGTGAAGAGGGCGCGCGCCGACCAATCCGGTCAAGCCATTTGAAGATGAGTCCGTACTTCCTGCACGTAGGTCTTGAACGGGTCTGGCATGGGAAAAGGTGCTTGGCCACGCAGCTGGAAGATCGACCAGTTGATCACGTACGAAGGAGAAAACCGTTCTTCAGGCTTGGGATCGGCTGGTGCATCCGGAGGTCCACAGGCCAACAAATGGCGAACGAGTTCGCCCCGTCCAAACGCCCTGGTGTTGCGTGGGGGATGCTCCATTGCTAACGTAATTGCCTTGTCCGTAATCAGGCGTGGGACTCGCCCTTCTTCCATGAGGCCATAATAGAGCCCTCTGCCTTGATGGAGATTGTGATACTCCAGGTCGAGACTCTTCAGTGCCGGATCTGCCCACGTCATCTGCTCCGCCTCGCGAAAGGTGTCGAGCAGCCACAACTTCGACGCCCAATCGACCCGGCCCACCAGCGTTTGGTAGTCCCCACGGAGATCGTGCAAGACCGCCGCCCATTGATCGAGCACCCAATCGGTTTCGTCATCCTGCCCACGGTAGTGCTCGCTCGCCGCTGCAAGAAACGCTTCCTGAATGTCGATTGCAGAGATCGACTTCCCAGATTGCAACTGAACGATCCATTGTCTGCTCTGATCCTGTGACAGCTCCTGCATGGTTTCGACCGGTTCATTGAGATCGAGATCAATCGGCGCATGCCCCTCTTCGATCAATTGAAGGACGAGCCCCGTCGTGCCCAGCTTCAAGGCCGTCGCCACCTCGGCCATGTTCGAATCGCCCAATAGAAGATGAATACGGCGGAATTGATTCGGATCGGCCAAGGGTTCATCCCTGGTATTGACGATCGCGCGATTCTGCTGCACCCATTCAAAGAAATCATTCACGATATAGTCTGCGCGCTGAGAAATCTGAAACGGAAGGAGAGCCTCCTGCCCATAACGATGACCTGGTCCTCGCGGCACAAGAAGCCGGTCCATCTGAACCCAGCCATCTTGAGGACCAGCTGCACCGATACGTCCCGCTCCTGTAAATATCTGCCTGGTGACCAGAAAGGTCACAAAGGGTCCAAGACCACGTCTGGTAAAGGGGAACCGCCGTGAGACGAGATAGTTCTCGTGCGATCCAAAAGTCGCATCGGTCTCATGATCCACATTGTTCTTGATCAACGACACGGTCTCGGCCAGATCGAGATCTTGAATCGCATCCTGCAGTAACTGATCGCCTGCTCGGTCGGCGGCCACCACGTCGCTGAGCGATTCGCATTCTGGTGAGGCCCATTCCAGATGTCCCATATCGAGGTACATACGCCCGGCGTTGGTGAGAAATCCTCCATTGCCAGGCGGTTCATCATGTCCCCGGTGATGCAGATCGAGAACGCCGCGCCGTTGGACGTGGAAGAGATGGTCTCGAATCTTGTGGGCAAACCAGGTAGGGGAATGGTCGGGCTGGTCTTGATTCACCAAGAGTCCGTATTCCGTTTCGAGTCCGAAAATACGGTTCAACATCTCAGTTCGCCACGACAGATTGAAGCGCCGCCGGCAGGAGGCGGGAAAGATCTGATTGCTTGAGCGGGCGATACTTGGAGGTGCCGGGAGCCTGGCGCTCCAGAAGCGCACACTCGATCGTCCGTTCACTGGCAAGGCCCCGCACATGTTCGATCAACGCGTTACTGCTTGGAGTAGCGGCGGAGGATGAGCCCGATCCACTTGCCGCTGGCTTGGCTTCAGCCTGTTGATCCGCCTCATCCTGTTGCTGCGCCATCGAACCGATCGCCCAGACACGCAGTGCCAGATTCAACGCCTGCTCCAATGATAGTGTGGCCTGCTGTTGCTCCTTAAGATAGGTCAGCATCTTCCCTTGGATAGCCGTGGTGGCGGCTAGAACCGCATGACCCGTGACTTCCTCAAACGTTCCATCGTAATTGATCGTCAACAACGCGTCCTTTTCCGGTTTCTGCCCCAACTCAGCTACCAAAATACGCACGATGAACGGCGCCTTATACACTTCCTCAAAGGCCTGCTTGATCACGGGAGCAATGCCGTACTTTATCAGTCTCGATCCCGTCACGTCGGACGGCGAACGGTTGAAGCCTTCGACATGCGCCATTTCGAGCAGACTGAAACGAAGCTTCTCCAAATCCGTAGGATGCCCCATTCCACCCAATGCCAGCCGGTCGTAAATCTCGTAGAGCTTCGGAGTCCCCTTGCTCACCGTCGTCAGAAGAATGCCTCCGTCGTAGGTCAGGGCAACGACCGGGCTCCCCTGCTTGAACTGTTCGTCCAGATACTGCCGCCGATTGCCGACTGCTTCTACCCAACGATAGGGCTCTTCATACATAGCGCACCACCTGTGACTCATAGAGAGGTTTCAATGTCGCATCCGGCACCGTCTGTACACCGGCTCCTGAAATCAACTTGATCACTGGGTACAGACTCGCCTCCCGGTTGACACCGCCGGTCGCCGAATCGAACTCCGCCGCGCTCGTAAGCAATCGTAACGCCTGCACCATAGCCTGTTCTTCCGGCAGCGCATTGAGGGGCTGCTCGCCCCACGTATTCAGATAGTGCAAGATCCCTCGGATTGTAGGGGAACCGGACCCGGAAACGGCATACTCCACGCCTTCAAACTCCGCTCCGAGGATATCGTAGAAATAGATCTTGGCCGAGCCCTGCTCCAGATCGTAACCGGCAAACACCGGAACTACCGCGCCGGTCCCGGCCAATGCCGCCGGCACATTCTCCTTCAAGAGCTTGGAGACAGCGCGCAGCTTGCCGTCAAAACTCAATTCCTGCAACTGCGTTCTCCGGTAGTATTTGAAGGAATGTTCCAGGACACGCACCATTTCATAGGCTGTCGCAGGGACGCCGGCAATCGCCATCACACTGTGCCGATCGATCTCCAGCACCTTATCCGTGCGATCGTACATCACCATGTTGCCGGCGGTCGCGCGGCGATCTCCAGCCACCAGCACGCCATCGCGATACTTGAAGGCCAAAATCGTGGTGGCATTCGTGAGAACATGACCGGTTCCCGCCTGGCCTGAACTTCCCAGTGTATAGCCCTGCTCTTTGAGTAATTGATAGAAATCGCCTTGCATCCCCATATGTCGCTCCGCTCCGTAAGGGGTAAGGGGTGAGGCGTGAGGGGTAGCAACCCGTCTTTCTCACCTTACACCTGACCCTTTACCCCTTACTGTTATTTATTGTCCTGTCCGTTGCCGATACCGCTCGGCCTGTTTCGGATCGACCTTGCGCATGCGTTTGAGCAGATTATCCTTATCGGGCGACCCGGTCTCCGGCCGTTTCGGCCCGCCGCCCTCATCGGACGGACTCGGGGCCTTCGGCATCGGATTGCCTGGCCCTTCACGGCGTTCCGGCATTGAGATGTAGTTCATGATCGGGACTCCTTGTTTCTATTCCAGTCGTTCAGCGCATCCAACGGAGAGGCCGCGCGCTCGAATATCTGCGCACAGGCTTGCACCGCCTGCGGCTCGAAGAGGTCGCCCATCTCCAATGTTCGCGGAAGCAGCCCTTCGCTGAACTGAATACGCTCCCATTGCATCGACTTGATCTGATCCGGGAACCGTTTGATGCAGAGGCCGCGAATCCCCCCTCTGGTATCGGACGGACCAGCCACCAATGCCGATTCGACATCCTGCTCCGACGTCATCCGCCAGGCCTTCCCTTCGGCTTCGAGCCCCAGGAAGAGTCCACGATCCTGGTTCACATTATGGTACTCCAAGTCCAAACTCGCCAGCCAGGGATCGTCCCAGCCAATCTTCTCTTCCTGCATGAATGTTTCCAGCAACCACAGTTTAGTGACCCAATCGAGCTTCCCAACCAGTTGTCGCCGATCGCCGGTGAGAAGCCGCAGCGTGGCGGCCCATTCGCGAAGGATCCAATCGGTCTCCTGTTCAGTACCGGCTAAATGTTTCTCAGCCGCGAGATAGTACTGTTCTTGGATGTCGAGTCCGGTAATGGTGCTGCCGTCCTTCCGGCGAACCACCGCCTTTAGATTCTGATCGCGGGACAGCTGCTTCACCGCCGTCACTGGGTGTTCTAATTCAAGAGCCGGGGCAGCCCCGCGCGCGATCAACTCCAGAGCTAACTGCGTCGTCCCGACTTTCAATGCCGTGCTGTACTCGCACATATTGGCATCGCCGATGATGAGATGGAGCCGGCGATATTTTTCACGAACCGCATGGGGCTCGTCCCTCGTATTCAGAATAGGCCGGTTGTGCATCGTGTCGACGCTCAAATCCGTCTCCATAAAGTCGGCTCGCTGAGAGAGCTGGTACTGGCCCGGCACGAACCCGCTCTCTTGACCCTCCACCCCAACTTTCCCGGCTCCAGCGATAACCTGTCGGCTGACAAGGAACGGCAACAGCCCCGCAGTCAGCGAAGGGAAGGGAATCGAGCGAGAGACGAGATAGTTGTCATGGCAGCCGTAACTATGTCCGTGAAAATCCGTGTTGTTCTTGTAGAGCTGCAGATGCGGCCCACCAAGCGCATGATTACGCCGTTCCGCCGCCCGCTGGGCAATACGTTCCCCGGCGCGGTCATGAGCCAGGATATCTAAGAGCGTCCGGCATTCCGGCGTGGAATATTCAGGATGCGTATGGTCGTTATAGAAACGTGCGCCGTTCGGGAGGACGAGATCGCTCTTCATCTCGTGGAATGAAAATGGCCGATGGGCATCGACCTTGGCAAACTCGTCTTCTTCTTTATCCTGCTGCAGCCCGGTAACCCGGAACCCCCGCGCATCCTCGTGCGGATCTTCACCCCCATAGTCCCAGCGCCGCTCGAACGAAGCAGTCAGATGGGCCCGCACCAGTTCCATCGATTCCACAACCGGATCGACCGCGTCCTGGTCTTCCCTCGTAATCCCATACTCTGTTTCAATCCCAAAAAGGCGCATAATTCGTTAGACGTGTTCCTCACCATTTCCGGGGACAGAATTACGATCAGGTGGCTGGGGTGCTCTCGACTGCGCCCATCGAGCGAGCACATTCTGATCGTGCGCGCTCTGGGAGCAAAGAGAGCCCCCAGCCACCTGATCTCTTATATGATCTGTCCTATCAGCTTCTCTTCGGACTGCCGCCCTCTTCTGAACGAGGAGATTCCAACGACCTGCTCCGGATGGTGATCGAGGAGCTTGAGCCATTCTTCCGCCGCATCGTCGGGAGGCAACATCTCACCCTCTCGGAACTCCGCGTGGACAGAACTCACCAGATCGTCCAAGGTCATGCCGCCTTGCTCACCCGCGCCGGCCGCAATCATGCGATCGATGGCCTGTTCCTTCGCCCGTTGAATGATCGAAGCCAAGATCGCACCGCTGATCAGATCGCTCCGATAGAGCACCTTATTCTGCCCGCTTCGGAGCCTGATCGACAGGAGTCGATTTTCATCGATTCGTGAGAAGACCGCGGAGAGCGCATGCTCGATGAGGTCGGCACAGGATTTCTTCCGGTCCCCTCCATGCTGGTCGATCCATTGCCGATCCAGCGGCAGATCATCGGTTAAATACACGTTCAGAATCGCTGCCGCC
>JAABQN010000169.1 GCA_011391455.1 Nitrospiraceae bacterium | reverse complement strand
TCTTCTGCCTCTAGTGCATCTTTAACGATATCTCGCACTTTAAGTGACAGCGAGACGCCATCTCGTTTAGCCCAGCGGCGGAGCCCTTCGTAGACCGGCTCTTCCAAAACGACGCTGACGCGAGGATTTTTCATGGGCATGGTGTTCTCACCTGGAGTTATACGCGCGAAACGAAGCGTCATACATGTGATGGACCTCGCCAAGGTAGAAGTGTGGGACAAGCTTGCCAGATTTCTCGCCTTGGAAGGGCACCCATGTTGGTCTAAGTGCGGCCGTCGAACGAGCACATTCTTATCGTGCGCGTTCCGGGAGCACAGGACCAACGTGGGTGCCCTTCCCTCCCCTCTCCCAACCGCTGCTGAAACCATAATAATAGGCTGACGGGCGGAAACGGAGATCGCCATCACCGGAGAGGGCGGGACACAACTTGCCGCCGCTTGCGACCGTTGCTCTTCGTGAGCAACGGCGAAGCGCGTACTGTTTGAGTCGCTTTGGACGAGTTTACGGGCTTCGAGTGAGCAAGGGCTAGTTGGGTGCCCTCGAAGGTGCGGGCGGCGGAGTTTCCGCCCGTCGGCCTACTTCCCGAACGCTTTTTTCAGCAGCGGCTCTATCTCGCCTTTGGCCGCCATCGGATCGAGCACATCGGTGTCGCCGTAAAACTGCCCGTCGATGAACACCTTGGGGAGCGTCGGCCAGTTAGTCATTTTTGCGAGCGCCTCTCGCTTAGTCGGTTGAGACAGAACATCAATAAGTTCATACGGATACCCGTACTTGTCGAAGAACTGCATCGTCTCTTTTGTGAACCCGCACATCGGCATTTGTTTGGTGCCCTTGCCGTAAATCAAAATCTTGTGCGCGGCGACTTCCTTGTTAATTTCTTCTTGAATGGGATCTGCCATTGTTCGGCCTCCTAGGATTCATCTATTGTTTTGGCTGTAAGTTCGAGCGCGTGAATCCGCCCGTCTTTCATCGGGGCATCCAACGCCTGATAGATCATTCGATGCCGATCCAGTAAATTCTTCCCTCCGAAGGCTGCCGAGATCACCACCACTTTGAGATGGTCCATCGTACCGGTTCGATCCGAGACCGTGACCGCAGCATCCGGCATCGTCCGGCGCAGGTATTCCGTAATCACATCCGGCGTAATCATGACCTCTCCACTCTCATCATCGCATGAGAATACATGAGCGCCAGGCCCAAAGGCAATTCGGAGTCTATCTCGTCTGTCTGGTTCATCTGGTTAGTCTCGTCCAACCAAATAAACGAACCAAACCAAATAAACCAAAGCAACGAGCCCGGCCCTGGTGGTGGATTTCAGCACAGGCTGGTGGATATAAACCGCCCGCGAATAGCGCACTCGTAGCGAGACTCTACTTTGCAAGGAAATCTGAACTGTTTTCATACGGGCATATTGGCACAGGCATTGCGTTTCAGATGGAACAAGAACACATGCTGACCATGAGCGACAGATCTACCTATCAACCAAGGAGGGCCCCATGAGTGAGTTCAAATCAGGGTTTTTCGTCGGGGGCGAAGCCTGCGAGGGACGAGTGCTTGTGGTAGATGACGAGCCAGACATTCGCAGAGTCGTGAAGATGACGCTGCAGAAGGCCGGCTATGAAGTCATTGAAGCGGAAAACGGTGAGAAAGCGATCGAGGTCATCAATTCTGGCGAAAACCGGCTCCTCCTCGATGTCGTCATCTGCGACATTCGTATGCCGAAAATCAATGGAGCCGAAGCCGTGGCCTACTTCAGAAGCAATTACCCTCGCGTCCCGCTCATCGTGCTGACGGGCTTCCCGGACACAGATATGGCGACCTCCTTCCTCCGGCAAGGCGTCGTGGATTATCTCGTCAAGCCGGTCGAAGGAGAGAAATTGAGAGCGTCCGTCGCGCGAGCGATAGAACAGCGGGAGCTTGCACGACTGTGACCCTGTCTTGTTCATTTGGTCGGTCTGGTCTCTCTGGTCTGTAGGGTCATAACTCCTCAAGATGGAGCAGATCCGAATGGAACAGTCTGATCGCACCAAAGTTGCCATTCTTGGAGCAGGTCGCGGCGGCCGCGCACTGTTAGATCTGCTGCACCACATCCCGTCGATTGAGATTGTCGGCGTTGCAGACCGTAATCCTGCTGCGCCGGGGCTGCAACGCGCACGGGAGCTTCAGGTTCCCGTGACCACCAGTGTGCCGGGCCTGATCGGCAACCATGATGTAAGCCTGATTTTGGATGTCACGGGCGATCCGGAGATGGAAACCTATCTGCATGCCCACAAACCTCCTGCCTCAAACATTCTCAGTGGATCGGCTTCCCGCTTGCTGTGGAAACTCATTCAGCATGAATCCAAACTCGAAGCCGAACTCCTCCAGTCAGAAAAACTTGCGGGAATCGGCTCATTTGCTGCCGGGATCGCGCATGACATCAACAACCCCCTGCAACTCATTTTGGGCTTGGCGGAAAATCTTGCAGAGGAACGCGACCTGACCGCCGTCCATGAACAGGCCCGGGACATTATTGAAGCCGTCAAACGGACAAGCGCCATCTGCCGGGATCTCACCCGCTACTCACGGCGCGCATCCCCGCACGAGGATGTGCCGGTCTTTGTAAACGGCAAGCTGGACGAGGCGTTGAAAATTGCACGCTACGCGTCGAGTTTTCACGATATCGAGATGGTCAAACAGTACCAGCTTGGCGCCGCCGTCAAAGGCAATCCGGATGAGTTACTCCATGTCCTCGTCAACCTCATCACCAATGCGGTCCATGCCATGCAGCGTGGCGGCGGCACACTGACGATCGAGACTACCGCCCACGACGGGCAGGTCGACGTCCGAATCTCCGATACTGGATGTGGCATTGCCCCGGACACCATCCACGAGATTTTCGAGCCGTTTTTCACGACGAAGGATCCCGGCAAAGGCACAGGGCTGGGACTCTACAACGTCAAAACCATCGTCAACAAAATGCACGGCACCATTGCCGTCGACAGCCGAATCAACCAGGGAACGACCTTTACCTTGACCTTCCCCAATGCCGAGCCAGTCGGGCAAGGATCACTGCCATGAATCCCGCAAGTCCTTCATCTCACACTGAAACAAGGTGGGGGCTCCAACTCAAACTCATTCTATCCATGTTGCTCGTGGGGATCCTGCCCCTCATGGTGGGTCTCGGCCTCGCTTTCTGGCAAGGCTCCCGCGAAATACAGGTCGTCAACGGCGAAAACTTCAAGGCCCTGGCCGAGGAGACGGCGCGAAAAGTCGATCTCTTGATGTCGGATGAAGTCGGCAGGACATCACGGATTGCGGCAGACCTCTCGATTATCCTCGAACTTGAGCAACGGCGCGATGCCCTGCTGGACATGACAGAAGATGAACGCCGCCGGACGGTGGAGCGGCTCAAGAGTGGCTGGGAAGCGAAAGACCCGGTAGCAGTCCAGGCCATCACGGGAAACAAAATGGCCGGCCTCCTTCAAGAATATCTCTCAGGGGCCAAGAGCGAAGCCGATCAACTGATACCGCAAGTGGTCCGGGCTGCGACCAAGATGCTCTATATCACCGACATTGAGGGCAACCTGGCTGCCGCGTTGACCACGATGCCTCCCTTTGCCAACAAAGACACGGTCTGGTGGAAAGGCGCCTCCCATCGCGGAATCGGCCAGCTCTTTATCGAAGATGTGCACTTCGATGAACGGGCCCAGAGCTATGTCATCAGCATCTCGCTTCCCATTATGGATCGCATCCGATATGGGACAGTCGGCGTGCTCCATCGCGTGATCGATGCCAAAGAGTTGATCTCGCCCTCGATCTCCCCCATTCGCTTCGGCAAAACCGGCCATGTGATGTTGATCGACCATCGCGGCATCGTGATGAGCTGCCCCATTCTGCCGACCGGCGTCCGGCTCTCCGATGCGCAGCTCGTTCCCCTCGTCACGCCTCTTCAGCCTGGCTGGGTCAGTGCGCCGAGCGATGGCCACGGCGGACAATCGACTTCGCTGATCGGATTCGCCCCGGTGCCCGAAACCAGCCGTGCCACCAATGACAATCTGGGCAAAGGCTCGTGGCATACTTTCGTGTGGCAGGCCTCCGACGAACTCTTTGCCCCGATTCGTCACCTTCTCACTTGGATGGCCGTCTTCAGTCTCATCGCCGTCGGATTGATGACGTCCCTCGGCTACCTGGCAGCCCATCGTATCGTCAAGCCGGTGCGCCAATTACAGGCAGCGGCACAATTGATCGGGCGCGGTGAACTTCGACAGCCCATCGACGTGCAGACCGGCGATGAGCTTCAAGATCTGGCCGACGAGCTCAATCGCATGAATCGCCAATTGGAAGCCTCCTTTGCGGGGCTGACCGATCAAGTGGCTTTCAAAACCCAACAAGTGGAGTCTCTACTGCACTCGACAGACCAGATCCTGGATGCAGTCCCAACCCCGATTATCATGGTCAATCAAGACGAACAGGTGCAGTACATCAACCGCGTCGGGCGCAACTCCTTCCAGGCCATCGATTCGACGAAATCGACCCCCTTATTCGACATACTCCCGGTCGATGCCGCTGCACGGAATCACCTGCGAAGCGAATTCCGACGTGCACGGAGCGGTGAACAGGTCGCGACTGAATCCGGAGCGGTGCATGCCGCTGTCGTCAACCGCCCCCGTGATCCGTTGGCCCCCGTGATAGGGGCAGAAGAACTAAGCAACCAACAGGAGATTCAGATTGGCTCACGACGATATCACTATCAGTGGTTCCACATGGCGGGAAGAAACCAGGGGGAAGATCGGATCGGTCTTGTCTTTAGGGACACGACTGACGACAGCCGTCTCCAGGACCAA
>JAABQN010000168.1 GCA_011391455.1 Nitrospiraceae bacterium | reverse complement strand
GCTCGACGGATCCGACATCGATAATATTCTACTGCAGTCCACATCCCAAGCGGTTCCTGCCTAAATCTGCATCGCTGATCCCGGGACACCATTTCAGGGCATTGGAGTCCCGGGCAGTATATCTGAACGACGATAGGTGGCGGGCTTAGCCCGCTGGTACAAGCTGGGTCTGTCTGGTCTTTCTTGTCTATCTGGTTTATCCGGTAAGTTTCGTTCGGTCAAACTCACGAGATAGACGAGACAGACCGAATAGACCAGACAGACCACGCATTTGTCACCATTTCGTTGATTGGAGGCATTGCCGGCAGGTGAGAGAACCGAAGACGATGACAAGGCAGGCAAAGGATCGGCTGATTGAATTTCACGACTTGCCGTTGATTATGGGCGTCGTGAATGTGACGCCTGATTCATTCTTCGACGGAGGCCGCTATTTTGATACAGAAGCCGCTGTGGCCCATGCCGTTCGGTTGGTAGAAGAAGGGGCGGATCTGTTGGATATCGGCGCCGAGTCGACGCGCCCAGGCGCCGATGCCGTGAACGAGGAAGAAGAACGTCGTCGTGCAATTCCCGTTGTGACCGCGGTGGCAAAAGCCGTCACCGTGCCGATATCAATCGATACCTCAAAGGCCTCTGTTGCGCGTGCGGCCCTCGACGCAGGGGCGGTTCTCGTGAACGACGTTACGGCTTTACGAGGCGACCCTGCCATGGTTGATGTGGTGGCCCAAACAGGAGCCGGAATTGTCTTAATGCATATGCAGGGCACGCCACGTACGATGCAGCAGACCCCTCATTACGACGATGTAGTCGGGGAAGTTTTGGATTTTTTTGAGGAGCGCATTCATTTTGCGCTGACGCATGGCATTGTACGAAGACAGATCATTCTTGATCCAGGCATCGGATTTGGTAAGCTGCTGGAACATAACCTTGGGCTGTTAGCCCAATTGCGCCGTTTCGTGCGGTTTGAATGTCCAGTGCTGGTCGGCGTCTCGCAGAAGGGGTTTCTTGGACAGCTCCTGGATCGTCCGGTTCAGGAACGCCAGTGGGGTACGGCGGCGGCGGTGGCAATGGCAGTCGATCGTGGAGCCGGAATTCTTCGAGTCCACGACGTGAGGGCCATGAAGGAAGTGGTTCAAGTGGCAGCGGCGATTAGCCGGCAGACGATCATCTCTATGAAAGCCCAACATGCGTAAATTATTCGGTACAGATGGGATTCGCGGGGTTGCCAACCTCGATCCGATGACCAGTGAAATGGCGATGCAGCTGGGGCGGGCCGCGGCGCATTTGTTTAAGCGCCGAGCTGGACGTCATCAAATCGTGATCGGCAAGGACACCCGCATCTCCGGCTATATGTTGGAGTCGGCGTTGACTGCAGGGATTTGTTCGATGGGTGTCGATGTGCTGCTGGTGGGTCCGATGCCGACGCCGGCGATTGCGTTTTTGACGAGGAGTCTTCGGGCCGATGCGGGAGTGATGATTTCGGCCTCGCACAACCCCTATCAGGATAACGGCATTAAGTTTTTTTCCAACGACGGTTTCAAGTTGCCGGATGAGATGGAAGCCCGTATCGAGGGGCTCATCGTTTCGAACGAGATCACCCATTTGAGGCCGACGGCCGATGCCATCGGGAAAGCCTATCGAATCAACGACGCTGAGGGACGGTACATCGAATTCGTCAAGCGGTCTCTCCCCAAAGAACTGGACTTCCAGGGGATGAAGGTCGTGGTCGATTGTGCCAACGGCGCAGCCTATAAGGTCGCGCCGACGGTGTTACGCGAACTCGGGGCGAAGGTCGAAGTGATCGGTGATAAACCGGACGGGATGAATATCAATGCCGGCTGTGGTGCGGTGCATCCCGAACTACTCCAGAAGGCTGTCCATGAGCAGGGGGCGCATCTCGGTATCGCGCTGGATGGGGATGCCGATCGCGCTATTTTCGTCTGTGAACAGGGAAGAGTCGTAGACGGCGATCATATTATGGCGATGTTGTCGCTTGATCTTCATCGCCAGGGACAATTGGCGAAACAGACGGTAGTGGGAACTGTCATGAGCAACTTCGGGTTGGAGCAGGCCATGACGAAATCAGGCATCGCGCTTGAGCGAACTGCCGTGGGCGATAGGTATTTGCTGGAACGGATGTTGGCTGAGGGGTTTAACTTTGGAGGAGAGCAGTCCGGTCATTTCATCTTTCTTGATCACAATACAACCGGAGATGGCTTGATTTCAGCCTTACAAGTACTGTCGTTGATGAAGCGGACAGAAAAGCCCTTGTCCGAACTGGCTCAAGCCATGACGGCGGTGCCACAAGTGTTATTCAACGTGAATGTGTCGAAGAAGCCGAAGCTCGATACGGTTCCAGAACTGCAACGCGCGATTGCTCAAAGCGAACAGCGCCTCAACGGCAGTGGACGTGTGTTGGTGCGATACTCCGGGACCGAATCGCTCTTGCGCGTGATGGTCGAGGGTGAGTGCGATAACGAGATACGTGAAGTGGCCAATCATCTTGTTGACGTCGTCAAGACTCATCTAGGTTAACATTCTCGCCCCCTATTCGAGGCAGGCTCATGCTGCCGCCCCTCACCGGTGCCTTCATTGCCGGGCTTCTCGTCGGATCGCAGATTCCCTATTTCCCTCTGTCCTCCTCGTTCCTGCTGTTCCTTGCTGCGCTAGGCGCCTTCGCCCTCGAACGCCTCAATCGATTGTCTATCCGTCAAGCGACATCGCTCTATGGAGCGTTCTTGTTGGGACTCATCTATTGGGCGGTGGATGTCAACCTGCCTGCCCATGATCCGGTGGCCGAAAGCCAGTCAGATGCGGCAATCGAGATGACGGGCCGTATTGTGGCTCCTGTCCAACAGGCCCCGGATCGACTGGTCATGATCGTGAGGTCAGATAGCCCACTCGATGAGTCGGGAGCATCCAGACATGTTCGTCTGACCTGGCGCATGCCTGAACGAATGTTCTTCCAAGGCGATCGGGTCAGCTTTCGAGCAAAGATGCGTCGTCCCAGTGGATCGTTGAATCCTGGAGGATTCGACTATGCGCTCTATCTAGAGCGGCAAGGCATCGATCTGACCGCCACCGTGACCGGCGCCGAAGCGGTGCAGTTTTTGGAGTCCGGACGAGTGCATGCCTGGTGGGCAATCTGGAACCAATTCGATCGCTGGAGGAGCAGTATTCGTCTTGCCGCAGTACAAACCCTTTCCCAGCCTCTATTAGGCCTCTATCTGGGCATCATCATCGGTGATCGAGGGTATTTGGATCCGGACCTTCGCGATCAGTTCATGGCGACCGGGACAGTCCATCTCCTTTCTATTTCAGGGAGCCACTTAGGCCTCGTCGCGCTACTTATCTTTGCAGTCGTCAGATGGGTGACGCTGTGGTTGCCTGCAAATTGGCTTCTTGTGTTGTCTCGGAAAATCACGCCGACTCGGCTGGCTGCTGTCTCTACCTTCCTTCCCGTCGCAGGCTATGCCTGTCTAGCTGGGGCGGAGTTGGCAACGATGCGTTCATTGCTGATGATGACTGTGGGGCTTGGTGCGGTCTGGCTTGGCCAGGAGCGACGTCTGTTCCACGCTCTTTCTGCCGCCGCACTGGCGATTTTGCTGCACGATCCTCAGGCGCTATTCGATATTTCCTTTCAGCTCTCGTTTTTGTCCGTCATCGCCATTGCGGGATGGCTTGCATGGCCGACTGCGGCGGAAGGGGAGGAGCTACCGGACGAGCCGTCATTCCTGAGAACCTGCACTCGATGGGGAAGAGACTCTGTGGTGATGAGCGGGGTGGTCACCGTAGTGACCGTTCCTCTTGTTGCCTACTATTTCAATCAATTGCCCTGGCTCGGTCTTTTCACCAATGTGGTGGCTGTTCCCGTGATGGGGATCGTGCTGGTTCCAATCGGACTTGCTGCGGGTGTCTGGCAGATTCTGGTTGGTGGAACCATGCTGCCCCTGGCTTCGCTGAATCAGTGGTTCCTCGAATATTTTGTGGCGGGAATCCGTCTGGTATCGCTGCTACCGGGAGGGGAATGGCATGTCGCGGCCCCTTCCATTTTCGCCATGCTGTTATTTTATGGCTGTGTCGTATTGCTGTGGCAACGAGTGGGGCGCCCAGCGTTCCGCTTGGTAGCAGGCGCCGGGGTACTGTTGATATTGCTGTGGTGGGCCTGGTCCCCACGGATGTTTCTTGACGGGGATCACTTCCGGGTCACGTTCCTGGATGTCGGGCAAGGTGATAGCACAGTCGTTGAGCTACCTGATGGACAGGTGGTGTTGATCGACGGAGGGGCGACGTATGAAAGATTCGATATGGGCCGTGGGGTAGTGGCTCCGTTTCTCTGGAACCGGGGCATCCATGCCATCGATCAGGTCATCGGCACACATCCCCAGCTCGATCATGTCGGAGGTCTGGCCTGGGTGATCCGCCATTTCAGGGTGAAGAGCTATTGGGGGTCTGGCGAGACCCGTGAAGAATTGTTCTACCGGCGATTGCAGAATTCATTGGCGGTCCAAGGACTGCAAGAACAGGCGGCCAGGGAAGGACAGGAGATCCTGTCGTCCGGTTCCTGCAGGATGGTGGTTCTCAACCCGCCAACAGACGTGCAATTCAATGTGGCGCAACGTGATAGCCATGTGAGTGGGCATATGTTGAACAATCGGTCAGTGGTGACCCATCTGACATGCGGCGCTCACAGGATGCTCTTCGCTGCGGATGTCGAGCAAGATAGCTTGTCACGGATGGCCCGCGCCCCATCTCATGGTCCTGTCGAGGTTTTGAAGGTGCCTCATCACGGAGCGGTGAGTTCATTGAATCGTGATTGGGTGGCATCGGTGCA
>JAABQN010000167.1 GCA_011391455.1 Nitrospiraceae bacterium | reverse complement strand
ACGGGCCCGAGCGATTTCATCCCGCATGCCGAGGGTTAGCTGGGCCAAGTGACTCATGTCTTCATGAGAGCGGCTGATCGAACTGTTCAACTGTGTCATCGACTCTGAAATATCTGACGTGATCTCCTTGAGGTGGCGCGCCAATATACTAAAATCGTCGTACCTGTCGAACTCAAAGCTGCCAGAGCCGCCGAGCCGGGTAACTCCTTGGGACAGATCGGGCGGTGGACAGGCGGCGGCGGTCAGATGGGTAAAGGCATGTTTCTCCTCAAACGTATGGACTGACTCGACCAGCTGACCCTTATAAGCCAGTACTTGTTGTCCGAGTTGCTCCAATGTGCACAACCGCTGCTCAAGCCGCCCTCGACCAATGACCAACTCACCGACTAGATTCATCAACCGTTCCAACCGATCGCGGCTTACGCGGATGACTTCCCGATCTTCTACGGATTTACCGTCCGCTGTTTTACCTTCCATCGAATTGGCAGGCTCGATTTCTTCTTGATCATGAGGCTCTTGGTCCACCCGCGCATCGACGCAGTGGACTGTTGAACCAGACTCCACCACTTGAACCTCCACCGGCTGATTCAGTTGCTTAAGCTCTTGCATCACAACGGCAAATTGCCGACGCAGTAGATCAAGAGATTTGGACTCCCGCCGCATCAAGAAACGCACCACATCTACTGATCGCAACAGCACGTCCGTATGCCCGGGAAGAATCTTGACACGCCCCTCGCGGACCGACCCTATGAAGTCTTCGACATAGTGTGTCAGATCTCCGATCGACTGGAACCCCACCGTATAAGCTGAGCCTTTAAGCGTATGCGCCGTCCTGAAAAGTTGATCGATCACCTCCGGATTGTCTTGTCCCTTTTCGAGGCAAAGCAATTGGGATTCGAGCGCTTCCAAATATTCCTGCGCTTCCGGAACAAAATAGGACAGCACTTCCGCATCGAGAGTCGGTACGAGATAGTCCGAAGCAAGCAACGCCGTTTCAGGCGGTACCACGGTAGGCAGAATCAGGAACAATCCGGACACTTCATCTTTCCATCGTGCGCTGATCGAGGGGTCTTCAACGCCCCCGGCCGCGACGACTTTCAACTGAGACTCGAAGGAATTCACCATCCCGCGTATGATCTCCAACGCCTTCAGCCAATGAGACTCCTCTAACGACTGCGCCTCTTCCAGGGTTGATTCAAGCAACGTCGCCAACAGAGCCAGCCCCTCGTAGCCGTATAGCACTGACGCTCTTCGGATCTTATGCGCCCACACATACTGCTCTTGCAGCTGTATTGGAATTGGCATTGTCCCATCGAGCGGATGGAGCACCTTCGTCAGCGCATCCATGGCTTCGGATGCATCGGCAACGAAAATGCTAATGAGGCTCTGTCGGTCAAATTCGGAACTCATTCCGGTCCTTTATTACCCCGCACACCCGCAGGATGTTGCTAGACTTTAAACTGGGCGACCGACGACGTCAGCCCTTCAGCCAGTTTCGCCATGTCTTCGACGGTCATGCGTGCCAAGTCCGTTGCCTTTTGTGTCTCAAGCGCGCCGCCGGCGAAGTCCTTAATCGAGCGACCCACTTTGTCCGTCGAGACGGTTTGGTTTACCGCGGCGCTGGCGATGGTCTGTGCCAGTTCCGACGAACGCTGAGCAATCCCTGAAATTTCCTTAAACACTTCATCCGTACGCAGCGCGGATGACGATCCGGCTTCTACCGCCTGAGTCTCCTGATCCATGGCGACAACGGCATCGTGCGTTTCTGTCTGCATCACCTTCACGAGGTCCACAATTTCTCTGGTAGCTTGCATCGAGCTTTCAGCGAGTTTTCTGACCTGGTCGGCGACGACAGCAAATCGGACACCTGCTTCGCCTGCGCCTGCCGCCTCAATCGCCGCATTTAACGCAAGCAGGTTTGTCTGATTGGCAATGTCTCGGATCGTCGACACAATCTGTGAAATTTCCACAGAACGGTCGTCAAGCGCCTTCACCTGCTTAGACATCCGTACAACCGATGACCGAATGCCCTGCAAGTCCTGCACGGTTGCCTGCACGGCCACATGTCCACGCTCGGTCGCCTGCAAGACCTGCTTAGCTGATTCTGAAGACGCGCTGGCGGTTTCCGCCACTTGGCGCATTTGAAGCGAAAGCTGCTCGACCTCGTCGAATGTCTTGACCGATTTGTCGGCTTGTTGCTTCGCCGTAGTGGTCATCTGATTGGCATTGTCTCGGAGCACACCGGCCGAATGATTGACGCGCACAGCCGCCTCACGGACTTGGTTCATCAACTGTGCAAACCGCTGAATCATTAGGTTGAACCCGTCGGCCATGTTCCCGAACATGTCGGCTGTCACCTCACCCCGCTTCGTCAGGTCTCCCTTCCCGACATCCGACACCAAGACAAGAAAGCCCATCAACCGCTTTTGCATTTCGTCACGCTCGGACTCCGATGTCATCAGGGTCGTATTGCGATCCAACATGGCATTGAAAGAAGCGGCTATTTGTCCGATTTCGTCTTTCGACGTAATTTTAGCGCGGGCTTGAAAATTGCCGGCGGCTGCCGACTGCGCGACCTGTGCAATATGAGTCAGGTTCTTTGAAAAGAATTGGGCCATCCCATACCCGATACCGAGTCCAAATATCACCGCGATGGCGCCACCGACGGTTAAAATGGTTGTAGCGTTGGAAACTATGACCTGAGCTTCTTCGTTGAGACCCTTCACGGCAACGCGCATATCCACTACCTGTTCACGCTGGCGTGCGATGACGTGATCGAATGGACGCTGTAAATTTACTTTCAAGGCCAAGACTCCAAGTTCTCGTATATTCTCAGCCTGTGCGGGCGTCAAGTTTTTCCCGAAACTATCGACCAAGGCACTCAGCCCTCCTTCGGCATCCGTGAAGTATTGTTCGACGGCCGCTTTCAAAGTCGCCAGGTCTTTCGTCTGATTGCGACCCGATTGAGATTGGCGAAGGACAGTCGCTGCATAATCGGTGATCACTCGATTCACCTTCTCACGATAGGGCGCTAACCGCTTGGACTCGGCTACAATATCCGGCAGATTCGTGATGCTCGTCATGTTCGTTAAGATCTGATGGTGAGATGTTAATGCCCCACCCATTTCAGCGAAGTCGGACAGCGGAACCGTATAATCTGTGTACACCGTTTGTGACACGGCATTTAATTGCTGGAGCGTCAGCAGCGCGACGGCTGCCATTACGACGACGATGGAGCTGACAAAACCGAAGCTCGCAAGCAGCTTTGTCCGTATTTTGAGGTTGCGTACTGGATTGCTGCGACCTCTCTTAGTCATCTCGCCTCCCTGCTCCTGATCGCGCCTGAAATTGCTTGCCATCTCTGCTTGGTGTGCCCGCATCAACTCGTCCTCTCGAAATGTGAAAGCAGCACAGATGTTTCCAACACACCTCGAAGACGGTCCTCCAACTTCACCACGATCGACACGAATGGAACCGCCACTTCCCACCTGCCGACGGGAGCCGGAAGGAACTGATCTTTTGCAATGGCATGAATTTCCGGCGTCCTATCGACCAAGATGCCAATTTGCTGTTTCCCGTGCTTCACCACCACGGCGTACTGCAAGGCTCTCTCGGCATTGAGACCGAACATCGGTCTGAGGTCGAGCAGCGGAATCACGGTACCCCGGAGGTTCGTGACTCCCACCAAGCCTGAGGGCATCCCGGGAACCGGGGTGATGGATTCCACGACAAACACTTCTCGCACGCTTTTCAGATCAATCGTAAAGATCTCTCCACTCAGGGAAATGATGACGGCGCGTACGTCTGAAGATTCGGCCAGCTGGCTCTGACCAGCGCCTGACGAAGAGGGCCCCTGCGCAATTAACGCATTCTCTGTAGCTTGAATATCCATGTACGATGGGTATGGGATCATTTTCGTTATTTCAATGGAAGAACCAAACTGATCGCTCCGGCAAAGTCCCCTTCCTTCCATCCTTCCTTTTTCATCCCAGCGATGTCCCACTCACCCTTGGGCTCACCGTGGCAGCTGAGGCAGGAGGCAACTGCATATTCTGGATCCAGCATGCGCAGCACCGATCGTCCATCGTGCATTGTGTTGCGGGCATAGATTCGCTCCTTCGGATGGCGCGGATCGCTGAACATCCGAAGGACTTCCTGCTCGAAATCATCCGGCCTATTGTTCGGATTTCGATAGTCGATCCTGGTCAGTTTCATTCGAATACCGGTTTTTTTATAGAACTGTTCTCCGACGCGACGTGCGAACACCGCATGAAGGAAACCCTTGAAACCAACTCCTTGTCGATTGATAACCGGCTGTGCCTCCTCAACCACTTCTCTCTCCGCTTCCACCAAGGCGAGATAGACACCGGCTTGAGGCGCCGCATTGGGAATACGGAGATCGATCTTGGTCTTTTCCTTGAACTGATCCATCACTTGGGCAGCCACAAAGTCGCCCGTAAAGCCCTTCTCCGCTTTCGTCGCATCATTAATGGTGACTTGATGCTCCGATATCACACCGCGGCCGATCTTAATCAATTCGATCAAATGCTCCGCCACTTCCACTTCATTTCCAGCTTTCGCAGGAGCAACCCACAGCAACGAGATCGCCGTCACTCCCACCGCCGCCATCAGGGGAAATAGCCTAGGCATCGCCATTCATCCTTGAGGCGGATCAGTCAGTGAACGCTCATGGGCACTGTTCAGTTGAAATATTGCCACGTGAACCTGAGTGTAGCCGGTCGCTCTCAATTGGCAAGCAAATCAACAATTTCGGCAACTCTCCCTCTCATTTCAGCAGTGGCTATTCACCCGCATTATTTATATAGGTTCGTCGAAAAATCGTGGAGATGCAAAGCGAGAGGGGCGGACGGGCGAAGAAGTTC